>NZ_CAWUDN010000013.1:0-109662 GCF_963920915.1 Nostoc sp. PCC 9305 | reverse complement strand
ATTCCTTTTGATTTGCGTTCTCTCATATCGCTTTTAGTCTAAACTCCAGTTATTAGGAGATATCCAAGTTAGCTTTTTGACAGGATGCTGACCACATATATAACTAATTAAATAACAACTCTCGTAATTTTTATCAATTTTATTTAGCTTTATCTTTAGCTGTAAAGCTTGTAGAGCGTTTTTCCAGTTAAAAGATAAATCATCATTATAATCTTGCAAAATATCAATAAGTTGTGGAATATCAACTGGATATCCACTTGATTTATTTGCTTTTATATGTGCTTCAGATATCATGTTTGTGTCATGATTGGCTGTGCATTTTGCTTCGCAAATTAAAGAAGCAATAATTACTCCTTCACTATTACGCCGAAAGGCAAGACAATCATCACCTGTACGTCCAGGTTGTGGCTTTGCAGTTTCTCCAGTTTGCTTTAGAAATTCTAAATGCTGAAACGCAACTGGGTGGAATCGAAAGAGAAAAGCGGGAACTTCCCAATTATCTTGCCCAAAAGGAGCAAAATTTTCAGCAATAATTCCTGCAAATATCTCCCCAAAATAACCTTTGAGTGTCTGAATATGAAGACGCTCAGGATAGCCATAGCTTGGATCGCTTTCTGAAAAATCCCCAAATGGAAAAAGAGAATTTCCTGCTAATTTACGAAGGCGATATCGAGCATCTTCATGGGCTTTTTGAACGATTAATATTAATTCATTGAGAATTATATCTCGTTGGCTTTTATCTTCTTTGAGCAGACGATGTATGTACCGCTTATCTTCAGATTCACTAACTGAATTAGATAACCACTTTGATATTCCGTTAAATCTAGTGATTTTTTGTCTTTCTTTCATTTAATATACTCTCTAATATTAATCAGATTTACAATATAAGCCTTGAAGTAAAATAATTTAAAACTCTATGTAAAATTTAATACTAGAATAGTAGTAACATAGCAAAATGATGCCATAAGCATTCAACAAGAGCTATAACGCTTACTCTGTTTTACTTTTGGGCAAGGGTAGGTTCGGAAATTTAGACTAAATGTGCTAAATAAATACAACAATAAGAGAGTATGATTGAATACAGCGTCCTGTTATTAAAAGCTGAGAGAAAAAACATCAACTCTCATCTGCTCTTATCAGACAGATAACAGTGAAACAATTTCTACATGATTGGAAATAGCTTTCTAGTAAGCATGGTAATTGTTAAATGGTTAACATACTAGGTTAACCCAGTGCTACGCTACAGTTAGAAAGCTTGAGAGGCAATTATGACTGCCCTGATTCTGAACCTCAGCCCCACCATTGAATTAACAGATGAGCAGTTCTTCCAACTGTGTCAGAATAATCGAGATTTGCGACTTGAGCGCACGGCAGAGGGAGAATTAATTATTATGCCACCTACTGGATGGGAAAGCGGAAATCGAAATTCAAAACTAACAGCCCGGTTAGAGTTTTGGGCTGACGCTGATGGCACAGGTTTGGCTTTTGATTCTTCAACAGGTTTCAAGCTTCCTAATGGTGCAAATCGTTCTCCAGATGCATCGTGGGTGAGTCGGGAGCGATTAGAAGCCCTGAATCCAGACCCTGCAAGATTCCTACCACTCGCTCCAGATTTTGCGGTAGAATTACGCTCTGCTTCAGACAGCTTAAAGACTGTGCAACAAAAAATGCAGGAGTATATTGACAGCGGTGTACGTTTAGGCTGGCTGATTGATCCGCAGAATCAACAGGTGGAAATTTATCGCCCAGGACAGGAAGTTGAGGTTTTGCGATCGCCTACTAGCTTATCAGGAGAAGATGTATTACCAGGATTTGTGCTGAATTTAGCACAGATTTTGAGTTAGGCGATCGCTCAATTCCCCTCATTTCATAATTTGACGAAATTGCAACTATTTTTTGATAAAAATTTACGGGTAAAAACCAAAAATTAATATTGACTTAGTATTAAAAATACCGACTGCAATAACCCGATAACAAAACCTAAAACACCACCTAAAGTCACAATCGCCTGCAATTCATTTTTGACAATTCCCTCAATTGCAGCTTCTAAATCAGCCGGTGAAGTTGATTTTACACGGTCAACTATCACTTCATCTATCGATAAAATTGGAATTACCTGCGCCACAATTGCTTCTAAATCTTTTTCCAAATACTTCTCTAAAATTAGAGCCAACTCTTGACTCATGACTTCTAAAGAAGTACTGACAACTGGTGAAGTACTAAGACGATTCAGCAGCACGACAGCAATATTTTCCCAATCAACAGAATCAGTTAATCCTTGTAAAAAATCGCTGCCACTATTTTGCAGGTAATGGCGGACACTTTCGCGGGTGGTTTTTCGGAGTTGACGAACCGTACCCATTGGCAAGTTTTGTAATGATAAATTTTGCAGTAATTTCCGAATGCGATCGCGGATCTGCAAATCTTGAGTCAATTCCTGCAAGCGACTATTAGCAGCCTCCTTTTCATCCAAACAAAAAGTTCTTAGGCGTGTCAGAGTATTACGTAAGCCAAACAAATTTGCTACTACCCAATAAGTCCCACTGGTTTTTTCGCGGAAGCCTTCATCGATAATTTGAATGGTGCGATCGGTCAAAAAATCAACTATTGTTTGGCGGAGCAGATCCGGCGGTAAAACTATTTGCAACAACCAATCGGCAAGCCGCGTAGCTTGTTCTTCGCTCAGTTGAAATTCCAGCAATATCTGGTCAAAAATTTGATTGATCTGCGCTTCCAAAAAATCTTCGCGCCGCGCTAAAACCTTGAGCAATCGTGGCAAAGATTCCCCTAATAAATCCCGCAAAATTCCAGCTACAATTTTGGCGCTTTTCTCGTTTTTATCTGTTTTTATTTGTTCAATTGCTAACCGCAACAACCAGAGAATTGCTGATTGCACGCGTTCTGTTTGCAATAAACGCCGTGCCAGATTTTGCAATTCTTGTGGTGTCAACAGTGACCCCATGATTGTATTAGAAATGTTCTTAGCCAGACGTTCTTGATTGCGGGGGATCAATCCAGGGGTGAAGGGTACTCTTCGTCCAGCGATATAAATTGCTCGGTAAGGACGGAACAACATTTTTATGGCTATATCATTTGTGAAATAGCCAATAATTCCACCCAGTACCGGGGGAGACACATAAAGCCAAAGATGAGACCAGTCCAAGGGAAGAATTTAAAAAGTTAGGAGGTTAGAGCTTAGAGTTAGGAGTTAGGAGTTAGAAGTTAGGAGTTAGGAATGATAAATTTTAAATGAGAATTTATCACTACTCATAATTCATAACTTTTAACTAATAACTCCTAACTTACTAAGCACTAACACTCCCATCATACCGTTCGCAATGGGGTAGTGTGTGGCAACTGCAAAACCAACTTGATGAGCTAACTCTATTTGCTCTTTGCCAATGGGAAAGCGATCTAAGCTGGGACTGATGTAAGCATATTCTTCTTTTAAGCCTAAATAATTGGCAACTGGCACTACAAAACTGTCCAGATACAACTGCTGAAAGGCGCGTAGCTGAGGATTGCTCGGTCGATGAAAGTCTAAAATTGCGGCTTTAGCTCCCGGCTTCAAAACCCGGTGTAGCTCTTGGAGACTGCGGGGAATATCTTTAACATTTCTTAAACCATAGCCCATTGTTGCGGCATCAAATTGGTTGTCGTCAAAGGGTAAATTGAGGACATCAGCTTCTACCCAGGTGATAGGAGGTTGGGGGTACTGTCTTTGGGAGCGTTCTTTAGCGTTTTCTAGCAGGTTTTGGGAAAAATCCACTCCATACACCTGTCCTGTTGCTCCGATACGCCGTGCCAAACGTAAAGCTAAATCACCACTACCGCAACATAAATCTAATGCAGTATCTCCCGGTTTAGCTGCACTCCATTTTACTGCCATTTCCTTCCAGATTCGATGCTGTCCCAGACTCAACCAATCGTTTAATTGGTCATAAACTGGAGCAATACGGTTAAAAATGGACTGAATTTCGTTAGTCATTGGTCAATAAGTCATTGGTCATTAGTCATTTGTCATTTGCCAAGAATAAAGGACAAATGACTAATGACAACTACACAATACCTTAATGAGAGTGACTACTAGTCAGAGCGATCGCCACTAGTTGTGCTGATAAATTAATTAGCACCAATTCATCTTCTCGCAAGGTGCAAGGTTGTTTCCACTGGAGCGACAATACACCCAAAAGTTGATTGCGGTAGCTAATTGGGATCACTAAATGTGCTTGCACACCCGTATTTTGGTAGTGAATCGCATCAACTAATTTAGTGTCTTTAAGTACATTTAAGGAAACTTGCATTTGTCCTGTAGCGATCGCTTCCCTAGTTAGTGGATCTTGAGATAGCCAATTTTCTATTGTACCTGTATCGCTGTAAGTTCCTTGAGTTGCAACCAGAGTATTTCCATCTGTAAGTTGTAAAATACAGCCGTCTGCCCCAAAAGTTTCACTCACAGCCCTAGCAATGGGAGCGAGGGTTTCTTCTAAGCTAGAAGCGGCTTGAGTTACCTGTACCAAAACACTCAGCAGCGCCATTTGAGCATGAGCGCGGCGTAATTCTTCTGTACGTTGCTTGAGTAAGTCGTAGGTTTCGGCTGCTCTTTGCACCACTGCCTTCAGTTCCCCTGGATCCCAAGGCTTGGTGATATATTTGTAGACTTGTCCGGCATTAATTGCTTCTACCAAGTCTTCTATATCAGTAAATCCAGTGAGAATTATTCTTACTGTATCGGGAAACTGAGGTACAGTCTTACTGAGAAACTCAGTCCCTTTCATTTCTGGCATCCGTTGATCGGAGATAATCACCGCTACCTCCCCTTCTGTTGCCAAAACTTGTAGAGCGTTCACCCCACTATCAGCTTTCAGAACATTAAAGTCGCGTCGAAATGTGCGATAAAGTAAATCGAGATTATCTGGCTCATCGTCAACTACCAGTATTTTCAGCTTTTTTGGTCGTTCGAGAGTCATAACTTGAGATTGGACTTTATCAATTTCGAGATTGGGTTTATCCATAAGATTTTCCTTTAAATATTTACTCTCTTGTTATATTCCATACCAAGTTTAGTTGAGAATAGCCGAATATCGCCAAGGGTTTATACGGAGTTATTTTGCATATTTGAGAACGCTAATAGTGAGCGCTACACAGGAAATTTGCCTGCCCAAATATCAGAATTAAAAAATGTTGCGCGATAAAAACCAACTAAATTAGCGAAACTATGGCAGTTTTGATCGTGGATGAGGTGTAGGTCTGGGTATAGATTAGAATAATACTTGCTCATGAGGTATTAATTAACCTCTCAAGTTGAAGCTCGCACTCCGATTATGACTGATTTACCACCCAACACTCAGAATCCCGAAGATAATCCTACAAACGATGTAGCACAAGAGTTACTGCGAAGACTGAGGCAAAAACAAGGCAACTGGGTGGAATGGGGAGCCGCGATCGCCTCGTTGCTAAAAACCGGTTTCAACCCCCAAGAAATTTTTGAGGCGACTGGATTTGAGCCGATTCAACAAAACCAGGTGGTTGTTGGTTCTCAAGTTTACAATTCTTTGGAAAAATTTGGAGTATCAGCAGAAACGCGATCGCACTATACTACACGCGGCAGCGATGTTTTATACGAGCTACGTTTACTTACTCAAGAAGAACGCGCCGCTGCTGCCGAACTGATCTTTATCCACAATGTTGATGCTGATGAGGCACGGGATATAGCCAAAGCCCTGAAAGAGTTCTCTTATTACCGCACATTACCAGAAGGATTTTCTGCCCATCCTGGGGATGCTGTTGCTCACCAAGTTTGGAAACTGGCACGCCAAAATGCAGATTTACAACAGCGATCGCGCCTAATCGCCAAAGGTTTGCGTTTTGCTCATACGCCAGGTGCAAGGCAAAAAATCGAACAGTTACTGACTGATTTTACTACCGTTCCTCAGCGTCCAGCGCCAATTTTACCGTTTTACCGCCTGGAATTTGAAGAACAGTTACCCCGAATCTTGCCTGTAGTCGGCGAGTTGCCATTATCACGCCAAGACTTGCAAGCTGTGCCCATACTGACAGAAATTGAACCATTTCGCCTGGTTAAGTTTTCTGGAGAACAAGCTTGGGTACCCTTACCAGGTTGGCAAGTGCTATTGGCAGCAGAAGATCCAGTAGTGATTTTAGCGAATAGCGATCGCTTCCCCATCCAAACCCAAAGCCAAACAGGGCCAGTCGTAGTTGTGATAGATCGTGCCCAACGAGAATGGGATGCCTCCAGCTATTTTGTCGTTGAAAATGGTGGTGAATTAGATTTTCAATGGTTTGAAACTGAGCCAGAAATTCCTCTATTAGGACAAGTTATTATCATTGTGCGTCCTAAGAAAATTCTGGATGAAGAATTAACTAAGGATTCATGGCAGATTGACGAATAAATTCAATTTTAGACGAGCTAACTGCGTAACACTCTCACGCCAGAAGGTGTGGGAGTGTTGAAAATTAAACTAACTGGAGCAAAAACCTCAACAAGGTTGAGTTAATGAAAATCGTAGGTTGGGTTGAAGAACTAAACCAAATATTTTTGGTGATTTGTTGGGTTTGCCTTGATACCATTACTAGATAAGCAAGTTACGCAGTTTCAGGTTTTTGAAGCTAAGACCAACCGTATTGCAACAAATTTATTATGAGAGCAAAATTCTTAAGAAATTAAGTATTTTTCCTATTATTTTAGCTTTTACTGTATTTTCATATTTTAAGTAGGTCGGCAGAATAAACCAAACTATGTTAACAAAAATGAACGAGGCTAAAACCCTCTTTCCTCCTGCCTGATCCCAACGACAAATATTTACGCCCACCTACTTATCACCACAATTCACTATTGAGAAAAAATCTCTATTTTTTTCGATTTAGTTCCATAACGCAACAAAGGCAATAGATTTTCTGTTGACAGCAATGACTTCAACATTGTGTAACGTAACTATCACTCATTTGTAGCGGAACAAGGAATTTTCTAAAAATGTCTTTCACAAAACGTTGCTTGGCAGAATTTATCGGCACATTTTGGCTTGTTTTAGGTGGCTGTGGTAGTGCTGTTTTAGCCGCAGCCTACACAGCAGATGCTGCAAAAATCAGCGAGAATACTTCTTTTCCATTGGGGATTGGATTAGTAGGTGTATCTTTGGCATTCGGACTTACTGTCCTCACAGGGGCTTATGCTCTTGGTCATATTTCTGGTGGTCATTTCAATCCAGCTGTTTCCTTTGGACTGTGGGCAGGTAAGCGCTTTCCGGGATCTGACTTACTACCTTATATCGCCTCTCAATTAATCGGCGCAGTTGTTGGTGCGGGCATTATCTACCTGATTGCTAGCGGCAAAACTGGATTTACCCTAACTGGCTCCAACCCACTGGCTACCAACGGTTACGGGACTCATTCTCCAGGTGGTTACACGCTGTTTGCTTGCTTCATTAGTGAAGTTGTGATGACTTTCATGTTTCTGCTGATTATTCTGGGTGTGACTGACAGCCTTGCTCCTAAAGGATTTGCACCACTGGCAATTGGTTTTGGACTCACTTTAATTCACCTAATTAGCATTCCTGTAACCAATACCTCGGTTAATCCTGCCCGTAGTACTGGAGTTGCTCTATTTGCGGGTGTAGAACTATTTTCACAAGTCTGGCTGTTCTGGATAGCTCCGATATTGGGGGCTATTTTAGCAGGATGGTTGTACGTAGCCGTCTTTAGTGAATCAACTGTAGATGAACGGCAAAATATCAAAGAACTAGTCTAATTTTCTTAACAATCCCCTAACTGAACAAATTAACCAAGTGTTATATGTTTAGTCAGGGGGTTGACATAATATTTAAGTATATACACACGCATTTGATGCAGATAGTTTACTAAAACAGTTAAAACAAGAACGGTGGAGTATTTTGTTAATAATTTGGGATTAAGAATCACCGAAGATTATTCATATCTGCGGTTTGGGAATTAAATTTAATCTCTATTATTTAAAGTATATAATTTGATATGTCCGACTCTAAATTTACGACTCCTGTTATTCAAGAATTACTTGACTCAGAATTGTCTGAGCGATCGCCTATTCCTTCTTTGCAAGAGAAGATTCTCGCAATCCGCAATAGTCTCCGCCCTGGACAGCAGCAAATGGCTGATTGGCAATCTGGCCCTTTGGCGATTTCAGCCGTTCCTGGTGCAGGCAAATCTACTGGAATGGCGGCGGCAGCAGCGATCGCGATCGCCCGTCAATATGAGCGTTCATCTTCTCGCCGTCAGTTGGTAGTCGTTACTTTTACTCGCTCTGCTGCTGCCAATATTAAAGCGAAGATTCGTAAATTTTTAAGAGATGATTTATCTTTACCTCAGACAGGATTTTTTGTCTATACCCTACACGGTCTAGCCTTGAACATTGCCAACCGCCATTCTGATTTGTCGGGTTTGCAGTTAGAAAATGTCATATTAATTACGCCAACTCAAAGTCACCGCTTTATCAGAACTGCTGTAGAACAATGGATTGTAAATAATCCAGATGTATATTTGCGGTTATTAGAAGGTCATCAATTTGATGGAGAAGAGACAGAAAGGTTGCGTCGTCAATCGGTGCTGCGAACAGAAGTATTACCAGAATTGGCTAATACGGTAATTCATGAAGCAAAAAGTTCTGGGATATCACCAGAATTGTTGCGGGAGTGGAGTAAGCAAACCACAGACGAATATGCAATTTTGAGCGTAGCGGCGGGATTGTACGAGCAATATCAAAACTTGATGCGATCGCGTGATTTTATAGATTACGACGATATGATTTTAGCCGCACTACGCGTTTTAGAAAACGACAGTGCCCGTCACGTTGAGCAAAACCAAATATTCGCCGTCTTTGAAGACGAAGCTCAAGATTCTAGCCCTCTTCAGACGCAGCTATTAGAAATTTTGGCGAGTAATCGGGGAGAGGAGGCAGGGGGCAGGGGGCAGGGGGCAGGGGGCAGGGAGAGAATAATAACTCCTCAATCATCAGTCATCAGTCATCAGTCAACACTCAATCTAGTGCGAGTTGGCGACCCGAACCAGGCGATTAACTCTACCTTTACTCCAGCCGATCCGATTTATTTCCGGCAATTTTGCGAAGAGTGCGATCGCATCGAACGATTGGCAACGATGGATCGAGCTGGTCGCAGTACTAGAATTATCATTGAAGCTGCTAACTTTGCTCTCAAATGGATCAATAATCAGTGGTTAGCAACAACCAAAACTAACAACAAACAACAGATTCCTGACAACCGACAAGTACCATTTCGCTTGCAGACAATTCGCCCTGTGGAAGTTGGCGATCCGCAAGCTAACGCCAACCCAGCACCCGTAGGACGAGGATTAGAACTTTATACACCGCGCGATATTCATCACACCGTTGAATTGTTATCTCAAAGAGTAATTGAGTTATTTGGTGAAGATCCAACAAAAAATAGTGCAGCGATTTTAGTCCGAGAAAATCGTCAAGGACGCTGGTTAGCAGAAGCTCTGACACCTCTGTGCAAAGAGCATAAAATTACACTTTACGATGTGGGAGAACGCGATCGCCGTTCCCATGTTCCTCAAGAAATTTTGGCATTATTGCAATTTTGCGATCGCCCCCACTCCCCCGATTACCTCAAAGCTGCCCTAGAAGCATTAGTACAGCGCCAATTAATTCCTACCCAAGACCTCAACGCCCTTGCTAGTCTTCCAGAAGAGTTTTTGTATCCTGGCCCCCTAGCAGTACCCCAGCCAGAAACAGTACAAAAAGCTGCAAAATTGTGTCGCAGCTTGCTCCGCGCTCGTTTGGAATTGCCCTTATACCAGCTAATTTCCTTTCTCGCCTTGACTTTAAATTATGACCAGGCAGAATTGGCAACTGCTGATAAACTTGCAGAACGGGTAAACCAGCAGATAGCTGGCAATAGTTCGATGGGGGGAATGCTGTCAGCTTTAAGTGAAATCGTTAGTTCCGAACGGTTTGAACCAGTGGAAACCGAGGATTCGGAAGAACGTTATACCCGTCGCGGTCAACTGACGATTATCACTATGCACAAAGCTAAAGGGCTAGATTGGGACTATGTGTTTCTTCCTTTTCTCCACGAAAACTTGATTCCTGGCAGATTTTGGGTTCCTCCCCAAAGCCAATTTCTAGGCGACTTCACCTTATCAGAAGTAGCCCGCGCCCAAATTCGCGCGACTCTCCACGAAGAATCTGTCATACCGGATGTTAGTCAAGCATGGGAGGTGGCAAAGAATTTGAAAACATCTGAAGAGTATCGTTTACTCTATGTTGCCATGACACGAGCAAAGCTTTTGCTGTGGATGTCTGCGGCGCAGAAAGCCCCCTTTACTTGGAGTAAACCGGACAATTTACAAGAACAAGCGCCTTGTCCGGTGTTTCCAGCATTAAAACGCCAATTTCCTGAATGTGTGGTGAATTTAACGGCAATGAGCAAACAAGTATAAGGGATGGGGCATGGGGTACAAGAGGCAGAGGTGCGGAGAGGCAGAGGGGCAGAGGGGCAGAGGGGAAAGACTTACTGCAACTTCTCCCCGGTTACTGAGCGTAGTCGTACCCCTCCGGGGAAGCAAGCTACGCGCAGCGTCTCGTAGAGAAGTGCTGCTCCCTTGCCCCCCCACTCTTTAATAAAGAAACTGAATTAAGAGTGCAACGTCAAACAAACTATGATTGCAATTGCGATATTATTCGTTCAATTTTTAACAATCAATATATATTATGAAATCAATCACCCAAGCATCTGCTGTAATTAAAAGTACCTTCCAGTCACCCAGAGGAATTTTCTTGACGCTGGTGTTGACAAGCTTGCTATCTTGTGGATTTGGACTCATTGAAAACAATTCTGCTGGTGCTATTCCTTACCCAGAAGGCACTGAAGTATCCCAATCCCAAGCAAACGAGTTGCCGAAAACGATCGCTAATAAAATTTTACGAGATGCTTCTAGGCATTCCGGCTTGCGCAAACGAGAATTAGAGATTACCCAAGTCACATCGAAAACCTTTAGTAATCCCTGTGTGTTCAGATTTGGAGAAGTTTGTACTAGGGAATACAACCCCATTGAAGGCTGGGAAGTAGTTGTCAAAGTCCGCCAAGATTCGTGGACTTACCATGTAGATAAATCTGGAAAGCAAATAATTTTAGATCCCAAAGTGAGTACCTCACAAACATTGCCGAAGGCGATCGCAGATGCAATTTTGAGCGATGCTTCCAGCCGTTCTGGGGTGGAAATTACTGATTTAAAAATTACTCGAACTACACCAAAAACCTTTGGGAATCTCTGCCAATTCAACTTTGGCGAAGTCTGCACGCAGCAGTACGATCCAGTGGAAGGGTGGGAAGTGATTGTCAAGGTTAAAGAGCAATCTTGGACTTACCATGTGAATAAATCCACTTCGCAAATAATTTTAGATCCCAAAGCCAACGCTACTGAAAAAAGTTATTGAAGAAGAATTCAGGAGTCAGGAGTCAGAATTCAGGAGTCAGAATCAAGACGCTTGCGCTAGCAGTCGGTTATTCAGACTCGCCAAGGATTTGGTGAGATTTTAAACCCGATTATTCAGGCGATCGCGGACTTACTCTAAGCGTTAGCGTTAGCGTCTCCAAAGGATGAAGAGAGGCTTTATGCTACGGTATCCACCATTTGTACAGAATTCTGACTCCTGAATAACGATTCGCCGTTGGCTAAATCCTTTATTTAATTGCAGTTATAGCAATTTTTATAGTATATAATAATGGATCGTGTCGAATCAAAGCTAGACCATGCCTAAACTAAAGACTCGTAAAGCCGCGGCAAAACGATTCCGTGCCACCGGTAGCGGTAAAATCGTCCGTCGCAAAGCGTTCAAAAGCCACCTTTTAGAACACAAATCTTCTAACAAAAAGCGTGGTCTGCGTCAGAGTACGCTTGTACACGAACGCGATGAACTTAACGTTCGCTTGATGCTCCCATATTTGTAAGTATTTTAGGAAATAAGTTATGACTCGGGTAAAACGCGGTAATGTAGCTCGCAAACGCCGCAATAAAATTCTCAAACTAGCTAAAGGTTTTCGCGGTTCCCATTCAACTCTGTTTAGAACTGCTAACCAACAAGTGATGAAGGCGCTACGGAGTGCCTACCGCGATCGCAAAAAGAAAAAGCGCGATTTTCGTCGCCTTTGGATCGCCCGCATCAATGCTGCTTCCAGGCAACACGGCTTGAGTTACAGCCAGTTGATCGGTAACTTGAAAAAAGCTGATATCCAACTAAATCGCAAAATGTTGGCGCAATTAGCAGTCCTCGATCCAGCTAGTTTCGGCAAAGTTGCTGAATTGGCAATTCAAGCTAAAGGATAAAGGTGGTAAGGGATGTATAACAGATGTAACAGACGGCAAGCAATTACTCGGTTACATCTGGTATTATCCGCCACTATCTTTTGGATTTTTTGCTTTTCTCTAGTAGGGACGGGATTAACTGCATCTGCTGCCGAAATGTCAGAAATTCAGCAGCGGGGCTATTTAAATGTTGCCGTTAAAGATAACTTGCGTCCCTTGGGATTTAAAGATGCCAACGGGAATTTGCAAGGCTTAGAAATTGACTTGGCCAAGCGTTTGGCAGTTGACTTGGTTGGTAAAGCCGAAGCTGTAAAATTTCAACCTGTAGCGAATCGCGATCGCCTGTCTGTAGTCTTAGACAAGAAAGTTGATTTTGCGATCGCTAGAGTCACAGCAACCGAGTCACGCGCCCGCATAGTTAGTTTCAGTGTTCCCTACTATTTGGATGGCACTAGATTAGTTACAAAAGATGCCTCTGTGCAGCAGTTGAGCGATCTATCAAAACAAAAGATTGCCGTACTCAACAACTCCAGCACTATTGCTCAAGTGCGGTACTATGTGCCAAATGCCGAGTTAGTAGGAGTAGATTCCTATAAAGAAGCGCGAGAGCAAATAGAAAACAATGCCGCCGTAGCCTTTGCCGCAGATGCTAGTGTTCTAAGCGGTTGGGTGCAACAATATCCTCAATATCGGCTACTGCCAACAAAATTATCAACTGAACCCTTATGTGTAGTAATGCCCAAGGGATTGCAGTACGATGAGTTTAGACGAAATGTGAATCACGCGATCGCTCGTTATTTAGAAAAAGGTTGGCTCCAGGAACGCTCTCAATATTGGGGTTTACCGTAAATTGGTCATTGGTCATTAGTCATTCGTCACTTGTACTGAGCGTAGTCGAAGTATTGGTCATTAACAAATAACCAAGGACAAATGATAAATGACAAATAACAAACTTTATAATATTTGTATTTGCAGTAATGGATAACAGTCTAGCCGTTGTTTATCTCTCAATTTTGGTGGTTATACTCACAATTGCAGCCGTGGGTGTTTTTCGCCAAATTTTCAAAACTCGCAAGGTTGAAGGCTCTTTTGCAAGATTGCGAAAGAAATTAGAGAAAGAAAAGGGTACGACTCAAGAATATTATGAGTTAGGCAGTATTTATTCAGAAAAAAAAATGTACTCTCAAGCGATCGCGCTACTTCAAAAAGCTCTTAAAGCTGCTGAAGAAGAGGGAGAAGAAGATATCGCCCCCATTTACAACGGACTCGGCTATATTTATTTTACCCAAGAGCAATATGACTTAGCAATTCGTCAGTACAAAGAAGCTCTCAAATCTAAACCAGACTACGTAACAGGATTGAATAATCTCGGTCACGCCTACGAGAAGAAAAAATTAACTACTCAGGCGTTACAAGCTTACGAAGAAGCACTCAAATTAGCTCCAAATAACTCTATTGCTAAACGTCGTGCTGAATCTTTACGCCGTTTAGTTTCTGCATAAGATAATGTCCAGGTAATTAAGCCTAATACCCGGAACCCCACCCCCTCATAGCTGTGCTTTAGCGGTGTGGGGTTATTTTATTATAATTAATTTCACTTTAGCCTCTTAATTTATCGGTTTTCAATCTTAGGTTTGGAAATAGATAACTATAAGTCTTTTGTAAAAATGTAAAAGATGATTAAGCGGCTAAAGCATTTTTTGTGGCTATCTATTGCCATCATTGTTGTCATTTCTTTCCCACTCGGACTAATAGGAAGATTGACGGCTCAACAGCCTTCGATTTCCCATCCTCTCACTTCGCTAACAGAGGTAGAAATCAGCACAGCTGTTTCGGTCATCCAAAGAGAAAAAACTTTGAGCGAAATGGCAGTTTTTCCACTTATTGCTTTACAAGAACCCGATAAAGAAGAAGTTCTTAAATTTACACCTGGTAAAGTATTCCAGCGAAAAGTGTTTTTGGTAATCTATGAGCGATGCCTGCGGCAAGGACTCTGTCCTACGCAAAACAAAACTTTTGAAGGTATCGTTGACCTAAGAAGCAAAACCTTAAGTTCTTGGAAAGAAATACCGTCAGTTCAACCTGCGATCGTTAATTCCGAATATGAACTAGCAACTCAAGTTGTCAAAGCCGATCCCCGATGGCAAAAAGCGATGCAAAGGCGGGGAATTACCGATTTCGATCGGGTCAAAATTAGTTGGTGGTCTCCAGGAATTCTCAGCGAACAAGAAGAAGCAACAGGTAATCGTCTTTGTCGCGGCTTATCTTACTACAAAGGCAAAGGCTGGAACTATTACGGTAGTCCGATTGAAGGAGTCTTAGCAACAGTCAATTTGAACACAGGTAAAGTTGCCAGTTTTATTGATAGAGGAAACGTACCTTTCTCTAAAGAAAACTGGGATTATGATATCAAATCCTTGGGAAAATTACTGTCACCACTTAAAGCATTGAAGATTATCCAACCTAATGGGAGAAGTTTCCAGATCGAAGACAATGAAATTAGCTGGCAAGGTTGGAAGTTTCGCTATTCAATGCATCCTCGTAATGGATTAATGCTCTACCAAGTAACGCATAAAGATGGGGAAAATATTCGACCAGTTTTATACCGCGCTAGCCTCTCAGAAATGGTAGTTCCTTATGGCGATCCTAAGCCTACTTGGTCGTTCAGAAATGCTTTCGATGTTGGAGAATACAACTTAGGTCTACTAGCAAATACGATGGAATTAGGTAAAGAAATTCCCGAAAATGGCTTGTTGCTAAATGCTGTATTTGCTAATGAGCAGGGAGAACCTTATCAAATACCAGGGGTTATCGGTATCTACGAACGCGATAACGGAATGCTGTGGAAACACTATGAGTATAATACTCAGCGTAATGATGTCCGTCGCAGTCGAGAATTAGTGATGAAGATGACGGTAGCCATTGATAACTATGATTACAGCATCAATTGGATCTTTCACCAAGATGGGACTTTGGAAGTCCAAAATGAATTAACGGGTATCGTACTGGCGCAAGGAACGGCTGCTCAAAAGCAATCTGATGATGATTCTTATGGTCGGCTAATTGCTAAGAATATCTTTGGAGTAAATCATCAGCACTTTTTTAACTATCGCTTAGATTTTGATGTTGATGGTCAGGCTAATTCTGCGATGGAAATGAATGTGAAAGCTTTGCCGATGGATGAGAAAAATTCTTTAGGAAATGCGATCGCACTTTCAGAAACCCCACTAGCCAAAGAAATCTCTGCTGTGCGCGATTTGGATATGAAAAGCAGTCGGAAATGGATGATTGTTAGCGCAGACAAAAAGAATGCTCTCGGTGCTGCACCTGGATATATGCTGATGCCTGAAGGAAATTCCATATTTTTCCCTGTGGAAGGCTCGAAAATCCGTCAACGGGCAGAATTTGCAACTCATCACGTGTGGGTAACAAAATATAAACCTACTGAACTTTATGCTGGGGGAGATTATCCTAACCAAACTCAACCCGGACAGGGTTTACCAAAATATATCTCAGACAATGAGTCGTTGCTGGGTGAAGATATCGTACTGTGGTACACAATGGGCGTAACTCATATTCCGCGATCGGAAGATTGGCCTGTGATGCCTGTTCACCGAGTTGGCTTTAAGCTAGTCCCTAGAGGATTCTTTAGCCGTAATCCAGCAATAAATTTGCTTGAGTAAAATATTTGTTAGCTCAAGTTTCCTGCCTTCAGGTTTTTTTCATGTCTAAAGGCGGTAACTTGAATGCTGATAAACTTATATAGTTCAAATACTGGCACTGGTTAAAATAGGATATCTAATGAACTTTCCAGAAATTAATATTCCCGGTGATGGAACACTGCACGCTCGTTTAATTACTTCCTTGGGTGAAATTGTAGTTCGTTTAGAAGAAGAGCGAACCCCCAACACTGTCAAAAATTTTGTCGGTCTAGCAACTGGAACAATCGACTGGAAAGACCCTAAAACAGGTCAATCTGGTAAGGGAACTCCAGCTTACGATGGAGTTCGCTTTCACCGAGTCATCCCTGATTTTATGATTCAGTGTGGCGATCCTCTGAGTCGTTATCTAGATACAGCCAACCGATGGGGTACTGGTGGCCCAGGATATCAATTTGAGGATGAGTTTCATCCTGAATTGAGACACACTGGTGCAGGTATCCTGTCGATGGCTAATGCCGGACGCGGTACTAATGGTTCGCAATGGTTCATTACAGAAGCACCAACGCCTCACCTTGATAACAAACACAGTGTCTTTGGTGAAGTTGTCCAAGGTCTAGATATAGTCAAGAAGATTGCTAATGTGCCTACAACTAGAGATCGTCCAAATCAAGAAGTGGTGTTACAAAAAGTAGAAATTTTTCGGAAGTAATTAACACTTCGGTTTGTAGTAAGCACTAAAGTGCTTAGCTCGACTTTATCCAAAATTCAGAGCTTGGTTCTCTTGATACGGCAAAAATCCTAGCTTTTTAGCAAAAGCTTTTTCGATGTCACTTATTCTCGGTGAAATCAAAAAAGTAAAACTACCGCCCCACAAAGATTTCAGCGTCAGCTTGAGTGTTGCCAAAAAATGGATAAAGTCGAGCTTAGAGGATGTTTTAAAAGTCCTTTCGTCGGTAGCAAAACGTTATCGATCCCCCCAACCCCCCTTAAAAAGGGGGGCTTTAATTCCGGTTCCCCCCTTTTTAAGGGGGGTTAGGAAGGATCTGAAAGTGTCTAAAGTCACAGTGAAATACTTTATCAAACACCTCTTAGACAATAAGGACTAAAGTCCTTACTACAAGCTTGTTTATCCATCAAGATTTTGCAGCCCCATCGCAATCTTACTGTGTTTTTCAATTTGCCCCATCACTTGTTTTGCGCGTTGAATAACTACGGCTGGTAAACCCGCCAATCTTCCCGCTTCAATTCCATAAGATTTATCAGCACCTCCTGGTTGAACTTGGTGCAAAAAGATAATTTGGTCGGGTAATTCTTTCACCGTCACCTGATAGTTAGCCACATTCGGGATAATGCTAGCCAGTTCATTTAATTCGTGGTAGTGGGTGGCAAAAATTGTCCGTGACCGAATATCAACTGCTATATATTCTGCCACCGCCCAAGCTATGGAAAGACCATCAAATGTTGCTGTTCCGCGACCAATTTCATCTAATAATACCAGCGACCTAGATGTAGCATGGTTGAGAATATTTGCGGTTTCATTCATCTCCACCATGAAGGTAGATTGACCAGTCGCTAAATCATCTACTGCACCGACACGGGTGAAAATGCGATCGCATATTCCCAATCTAGCAAATCTAGCTGGTACAAAACTACCAATTTGCGCCATTAACTGAATCAATCCCACCTGACGCAAATAACAACTTTTGCCACTCGCATTTGGCCCAGTCAGAATAATTAAGTCAGGAGAGGGAGAGGGGAAACTCTTCTCCTTCTCCTCTGCGTCCTCTGCGCCTCTGTGGTTCGTTTCCTCACTTCCCAATTGCGTCGAATTCGGCACAAAGAAACCCGCAGGTAAAGACTGTTCCACTACCGGATGACGCCCATCAACAATGTTTATCTCCCTTCCAGGCAACATTTCGGGACGACAGTAACCTTGATGCACCGCCAACTCAGCCAAACCACACAACACATCCGCCGCCGCTACTGCGCGAGATAAATTGCGAATTACTTCCGCCTCTTGCGCTACCTCTTCCCGCAATGCCGTAAAAATCTCATATTCCAACTGATTTAAATCATCTCGCGCCGTCAGAATCCGGGCTTCTCGTTCCTTTAAATCTGGGGTGATGTAACGTTCCTCATTGGTCAAAGTTTGCTTGCGAATATAGTTAGCGGGTACTTGGTCAGCTTTGGTGCGAGAAATACTGATGTAATAACCAAAGGTTTTGTTAAATCCTACCTTCAGTGTGGAAATTCCCGTCTTAGCCCTCTCATCAACTTCCAAGTTGGCAATCCATTGCTGGTCTGCTTCTACAGTCGCCTTCCTTTCATCCAACAGGGGATTTACACTATGACGAATTAATCCGCCTTCTTTAATTAGTATGGGTGGCGACTCTACAAGATGTGCGTGTAACTTTTGTGCCAATTCTTCCAACACACTTGGGACTTTCTGCAAAGCTTTCAGAAAAGGAGAACGCGTCTCAACTACTAAGTTGGATAATTCCGGTAAGCGTGAGAGGGAATCTGCCAAAGCTACTAAATCTCTAGCATTAGCTGTACCAGAACCCGCCCTTCCTGTGAGGCGTTCTAGATCGTAAATTTGCCTTAACAAATGCCGCAAATCTTGACGCAGGGGTGTATTTTCCATCAATTCTTGGATGGTATCTTGTCGCGCCCGAATGCCTTTAATATCAAGTAGGGGTTGCAACAACCATCGCCGCAAAGCCCGCCCACCCATTGCTGTACTAGTTTTATCTAACGCCCAAAGTAGGGAACCGTGAAAAGTTCCATCCCGGACGGTTTGGGTAATTTCTAGGTTACGGCGGGTTTGATTGTCAACAATTAAGTAGTCGGTGACAGTATAGCTGCGGAGTCTCTGAAGAGTGACAGGGTTTTCTTTTTGAGTGTCTTCCAGGTATTCGAGAAGACCGCCAGCCGCGCGGACAGCGAGGGGAAGATGATCGCAACCAAGTCCTTCGAGCGATCGCACCTTAAATTTCTGCAATAATCTAGGTCTAGCTTCACCTTGAGAAAATGGTACTTGCGATCGCAAACTATAACAAAATGATGGTGGCAAACACTCAGGAAGATGTGGCGAAGTTTCTCCGGGACGCAGCAAACTACCTAAATCGGGCGCATTTGTCGGAACCAGCACTTCTGATGGTTGCAAGCGCATTAATTCTTGGGTCAAATGTTCTAAATCGCTACCTTGAGTGGTGAGAAATTCACCTGTAGAGATGTCTGCATAGGCTAAACCCCAATGATTTGCGGCAATGACTACTGCTGCTAAGTAATTATTGCGACTGGATTTGAGCATTCCTTCTTCTAGCAAAGTGCCGGGTGTAAGAATGCGCGTTACTTCTCGCCGCACCAATCTCCCAGCAGCTTCAGAAGCATCTTCCACTTGATCGCAAATTACTACTGCGTAGCCTTTTTCTACCAGCATTGTCGCGTAGCGTTCCCAAGCGTGATGCGGAACACCAGACATCGCCACCCGTCCTTGTTCCCCAGCTTGCTTACTAGTGAGAACTAATTCCAATTCTTGCGCTAGTTTTACAGCATCTTGGAAATAGCATTCAAAGAAATCTCCTACCCGATACAGCAATACCGCGTGAGGATATTTATCCTTCGTCTCGACATAATGCAAGTACATTTGACTTAGCTTACTGCGATCCACCTGTAGATGGTCAGAAATAAAAGTACTTGCATCGGGTTTGGTAGATGGAGTTTCAGAGTGAGAGGCGGTCATAGATGCTATCGAGTTACGCACGGAAATTCCCCAATATCCGATGATAACGTGATGTGAAAGTTGAATGGCGATCGCTCAAGGATATTTTACTTTTATCTGAAAGATGTTAATTTTGATACAATGCAAAATTCCCAACTTCTTCATGAAGCCGGGAATCTGAACAACTTAACCCAAACAAAATTATTTCATATTCTAAATTAGCAACCCCAAATTAAAGATGGTAGATGACTGATACCAATTTGAAAAATGATTGCGACAGATGGAAAACTGAAACACTTATCCAATGGATGTTTCACAATCCAAAATCCAAAATCGTATGAGGTTGCAAGTCAAAAAATATTACTCTTCTTCCTCTTCTTCTCCGAATACTGCGTCTATAAGTTCTTGTGCGCGTTCGTCTGAAATATTTAAGGCTTCTTGAAGTTCAGAGATATAATCTTGTTCGCTTTCGGGTACTTCTTCGTCAATTCCTACTACTAAGATAGCTGTAATGTATGCAGCTTCACGATAACCTCTATTGGGTAAGGATTCGATAGATTGGGCGATTAAATCTTCTGGTTCTTCTTCTTCAATCAAGCTGACGACTTTTTCGGTCAATTCTTCAAAGTCTTCTTCAGAGTAATCTTCAAATAAGTCAACCCGACCGAGAAATTCACTCAAAGCATATTCTTCTGTGGAAGAAATACCTTCACCATCAGCCGCAGCAGAAAACAACCCCAGAATTGCGATCGCTACTTCTGGTTCTAGAGCAACTGAACTAACACTACGGCCTTTGGGCAACTTGCGTTTAGACATAATTATCCTCTAAAAGTTACGTGATATTTCAGGAAGTCATATTTTGCGGTTTATCATGCTTCCTCGATTTATGATTCCCAAAAGAATGCAGAAATATACATTGGGATAAATCTTTTTTCCATAAAAAATACGCAGAGAATATATTCATCTGCGTATAAAAACGGTATTGAAAGTTTATCTTCTTAAACTACGAGGATCGAGTGCATCTCTGAGTCCATCACCAAGTAAGTTGAATGCCAGCACTGTGAGGATAATCAGCACAGCCGGCGGCCAAATTAACCAAGGTTGCAGTACCAAAATTGAAGCATTGCTAGCCAGAGAAAGCATATTTCCCCAAGAAGGGTCTGGTTGTTGAATACCCAAGCCGATAAGACTCAATATCGCCTCTGCACCAATAAAGCTGGGAATTGCAAGAGTCGCAGAGATAATTACATAACTAGCCGTTTGCGGTAAAACGTGGCGGACGATGATATAAATTGGGTTCCCACCCATTGCACGCGCTGCTTGGACAAATTCTCGCTCTTTAATTGATAGTACCTGTCCCCGAATGACCCGTGCTAAACCAGCCCAGCTAATCACCGAAGTAATCACCACAATCAGCAAAAAGCGCTGGGTACTACTTAAACCCGCTGGTAAGACTGCGCCCAATGTTACCAAAAGATAAATACTAGGGAAAGTCATTAGCACTTCTGCCAAGCGCATAATGACGCTATCAGTCACACCGCCGAAATAGCCAGAAATTCCCCCGATAAGCAAACCGAGGGGATAGGTAATGATAATGCCAAAAATCCCGATAAACATACTGATGCGACCGCCATGCAGCAGGCGACTAAATTGGTCGCGGCCTTGGTCATCAGTACCCAAAATATTGACTTTTGCGCCAGTTGTTGTGCCAAATAAATGCCAATTTAAGGGGATACCACCAAAGATTGTAACTTCATCCCACTTCGGCGGTAGTGGCAAACTCATCTGCAACAATCGGTATTCTGGCCCGGAGACAAATAGACGCAGAGGCGAAGGCTTTGTCGAGTCTACAATGAGTTTGCGATCGCCTGTATCTAAATTTGTATCTCCCTGAGTCGTCGGATAAACATAAGGCCCAATAAACTGCCCTGATTGAGAAACCCAGTGTATCTTAGTTGGTGGCAGCAGTGAACCATTAGGCTGTGAAGCATAGGGGTCATAAGGAGCTACGAAATCAGCTGCAATTACTCCTATATAGAAAATTAACAGCAAAATGGCCCCAAATCGTGCCAAAGGATTTTTCTTAAGTCGTCGCCACCAATCCATAGTAGTTAGGAGTTATAAGTTAGGAGTTATGAGTTATTAAGTTTTTATCTTAATTCATAACTCATGATTAATAATTTTCAACTCCTAAACTCCTAACTCCCAACTCCTAACTCTTAACTGCTAACTGCTCTAAATACCGCTGCTGTTCTTCCTGTTGTTTTTCATGTTCCACAACAAACACGTTTGAGTAGAGATTCGCGAGAATTTGTTTTCCCTGTTGTGTCAATGATAGGTAATGCAGTCCTTCTTGGATATAAGGATATACGCCATTCCAGTAAAACTTAGCGTAGTTGTTACGCAAATCAGCAGGGGTTTTATAGCCCAAAACTTTATTTACACCAGTTTCTTCAAATTCGTAAAATAAAGAAGTAATTTTCTTCAGGTAACGCGGGTCGCTTAGTTGACCAATCAAATCAGCAGCACGGACTAATCCTGCAAAGCATTTTGTATCTTGATGATCTTCCGCCGCAGGTACGGGAAATCGAGTCAATTCAATATTGCTCTTAATTGCCTCAGCATCGATTAACTTGTGGCCTCCAAAACGCTCATCAATAAATAGCTTGGCTCTATCAACATGATACGGCGTCAAACTAGCATCAGAAGCGCCAGCAGCCACAGAAATCATTCTGCCATTTTTACCTGTGGAATATAAGTTTGCTGTTTCTCGGTCTTGTCGGCAAACTCCCTTAACATAGCCAATATCATGACTGACTAAAGAAATAATACAATGCAACCAGTCTTCACTAGAAACACCGCCTTCTCTGATATGTTTGCCACGTAAAATTTCTTGTCCCACCAGGGTGACTAAGACAGTGTGTTCAACATTGTGATAAAGGGCATCGCTATTGGCAATGTTTTCCAAAGCCATGTTACCTGCCCAGGCGATAATGTCCTGATAATCATTTTTAAAGCAGCCATAAGTGCGACGGTAGCCGTCTCGAATTTCGTTTACGAAGGCATCAATTAAAATTTCAGTGGCATTGAACATATCTGCTTTCTCTGGTAAATACCAATTTTTTATTGATTTTGATTGATTTCAAAATTCCAGAATCAAGGCCACCCTTGCTGGAATTTCAGGTAATGGAGTTTGCTCCTTTGTAACTCACGTGTAGCTATAGACGCTAGCTTTATCTATAACTGGATGCACGGCTTCCTGGCAACACAAGGCTTTAGAGGAATGATTGATTACGTGTAGAAAATAATTTACTGGTGTACCAAGGTACATAAATAATTTCGATTCTAATTAGATAAATCTAGATGTGCTATATCAGTTTTTCATATCTAAGCATTGATTGACAGCGATCTAAATACAGATGGTGTGTGACATAGAGTAGCTCTATGAGATGAGATAATTTTTTGTATCATAATCTACATAAAATTTAATATCATTTTTATGGTGGTAATTTCTCTTGGTAACAAAGTTGTCTTATATACTATTGCAGATAAAAGACATTTACTATGAAATGCGTCATAGTTGATATCGAAGTAAATAAACTTCAAGTTTTCTTAAGAAAATACCAAGATTTGGTATGCATAGACAGCAAGTAGAGGTGAAACTGTGAGCGATGAAAGTCTTTCAGAAGTTGAGGTGGAAGAAGCTATAACCTCTGAAGATAGGAATTTTTTAAGCAAATCAGATCAAAAACTAACCAGGGTATGGTTTAAGCCATTATTCTTAGGTACTGGTTTAGGAATTGCGATCGCCTTGGTTGGGATGAGTGTATTAAATCGTTCTCCATCCCGTCAACAAAGTGCGGTAGCGGATAAAAAAGTTAACCCAGCGATGACAGTCACCATCGCCACAGTAGAAACCGCCCGCGTTGTCCGTACACTCAAAACTACTGGGACTGTAGCCGCGAGTGATTTAATTCCGGTGCTACCGCAAACAAACGGTTTACAAATTAAAAGCATTCCCGTAAATGTCAAAGAAGGAGCTTTTGTCAAACAAGGTCAAGTGTTGGCGGTGTTGGATGATTCTATAGTGCAAAGCCAAATTAGCCAAGCAAAAGCAGATGTGGAATCGAAACAAGCAGATGTGGCATCCAAGCAAGCAGATGTGGCATCCAAGCAGGCAGATTTGGCATCAAATAAAGCAATAGTCCAGCAAAGACAAGCCGATTTAGCTCAAGCTAAGGCCAGGTTAGAGGAAGCAGCCAAAAATTATCAGCGCTATCAACAACTCGCTGATTCTGGGACGATTAGCAAACAAGAACTTGATACTCGTTCCTACAATGTGAAAACTGCCATAGAAGTTGTGAACCTGTCCCAAGAAAATATACGTAGTGCCCAGGCTAATATCGGCAGTGCCCAAGCCAATATTAATAACGCCCAAGCGATCGTCAACAAAGCCAAAGCCGATGTCAAAAGCAGTGCTGCTAAGGTGCAACAACTGCAAACTCAGTTAGGACAAACTGTTGTACGTGCCCCGGTTTCGGGAGTCATCGCTGAGAAACTGGCTAGAGTTGGTGATGTGACTGGTGTACCGCCGCAAACTCAGGTGGGAAATGTGATTGGTGGCACACAAAAACTATTTTCGATTATCCGAGATGAAAAGTTAGAACTTCAGGCGAAGGTGCCCGAAACTCAACTAACTCAGGTGAAAATTGGCGCATCGGTGCAAATTACTTCTGATGTCGATCGGCGGGTGCGATCGCAAGGACGAGTCAGAGATATACAACCACAGCTGAACGATCAAAGACGGGAGGCGACAGTGAAAATTGACTTGCCGCCAACAACTTTACTTAAACCAGGAATGTTTGCTAGTGCTGCAATTACTACTGACTCAGGGATGAAAATGGTAGTGCCACAAAAAGCAGTGCAGTCCCAAGCTGACGCAAGTGTAATTGTATTTATCTTATCGAGTGAAAATACAGTCAACAGCCAGAAAGTCGAGTTAGGAGATCCTGGTAATAACGACACGGTGGAAATCAAGAGTGGGTTACAGTTAGGCGATCGCGTTGTCGTTGATGGTGCAGGCTATCTCAAAGATGGCGACAAAGTGCGAGTTGTAGATTGAAGCAGGAGTCAGAATTCCGAATGTAATTTGTGGAGATTCAGCGCAAAGTCACTTTGTAAGCGACTTCCAAGAAATAAATTATCCAAAGAAACGTAGACGCGGAGCGGTTTGCCGCAGGCTACCACAGAGACGCAGAGAACACAGAGAGAGGAGAAATAGAGAGGGTTTTTAGGTCAGTTTTAGGAAATTTTTTATTTGGAAGTCCCTAAGGCAATCCGGTCTTTTGGGTTTCCACGGAGGAGGAACTGCTGATAAAGTTTCTCGACTTGAGCGAATTGGTGTGTTATTAAAGCTTGAGTATCAAAGTTTTCTGGATTCTGAATTCTGGATTCTGAATTCTTACACTGAGATGTCGAATCCCAAATCGTTCGACTAAGCGCAGTCGTACTCCTTCCCTACGGGACGCTACGCGAACAGGGAAGCAAGCTACGCGTGAAAGTCCCAAATCCCAAATCTAAAATTTCCCAATGTCTTTTAATATCTCAGCCTGGTCGATAAAAAAACCTGTTCCCACGATAGTTTTATTTTTAATTTTGACAGTTGTGGGTTGGTTCTCCTTCATATCCTTGGGGATTGATACTAACCCAAATATTGATGTGCCAACAGTTTCGATCAAAGTCACCCAACCAGGTGCAGGCCCAGCAGAACTAGAATCCCAAGTGACGAAAAAAATTGAAGATGCTGTGGCGGGGTTGGGCAATATCGATTTTATGATTTCCACTGTCAGCGATGGGAATTCTAAGACGACAATCAATTTTGTTTTGGGTACAGATAGCGATCGCGCCACCAATGATGTTAGAAATGCGATCGCTCAAATTCGCCAAGATTTACCCCAAGATATCAACGATCCAATTGTGGAACGCCTGGAATTTTCCGGCGGACCGGTGATTACCTATGCAGTTAAATCAGACCGGCGTTCTGTAGAAGAGTTAAGCAATCTCGTAGACCAAACTATTAGCCGTGCCTTGTTGGGAGTTCGTGGTGTAGCCCAAATTCAGCGCGTGGGTGGTGTTGATAGAGAAATTCGCATTAATCTTAATCCAGACCGCTTACAATCTTTAGCGATTACTGCCACTCAGGTAAACGACCAAATCCGCGCTTTGAATATTAACTTACCTGGGGGACGCGCCGAAGTTGGTGGTAGCGAACAAAGTATCCGTACTTTAGGAAGTGCCGTCAGTGTGGATATTTTGAAAACCTACGAAATCGTTTTACCACAAGGTGGTTCTGTACCTTTATCGAGTCTGGGAACTGTAGAAGATAAATTTGGTGATGTGCGCCAAGCCGCCCGTTTGAATAATCAACCTGTGGTAGCTTTTCAAGTCTTACGTAGTACTGGCAGCGTTCTGGTGACAGTGGAAGAAGGAGTGAAAGCAGCAGTCAAACAACTGGAAAAAACCCTTCCCCCAGATGTCAAACTGGATTTAATTTTTACTAGAGCCGATATTGTCCGCCAATCTTACCAAAGCACCATTGATGAATTGATTCAAGCTTCGGTGCTGGCGGTCATCGTTATTTTAGTGTTTTTGCGGGACTGGCGAGCAACATTAATTACGGCTGTTGCCTTGCCCCTATCAATAATTCCCACCTTCGCAGTGCAGCAAGCCCTTGGTTACACCCTTAACAACATGACTTTGTTGGCATTAGCCCTGGCGGTGGGCAACTTGGTAGATGATGCCGTTGTGGAAATTGAAAACATGGAACGGCATATCGCTATGGGTAAGTCGGCTTGGGAAGCGGCTTTTGAGTCTTCCGACGAAGTAGGGTTAGCGGTAATCGCCAGTTCAGCGACAATTATTGCAGTGTTTCTGCCCGTTGCCTTTATGGGTGGGATTCCGGGGCAATTTTTTCAACCATTTGGCGTTACCGTTGCCGTTTCCACAATTTTCTCAACTCTTGTCGCGCGGATGGTTACGCCGATGATGGGGGCGTATCTTTTAAAGGAGGCGGAGGGGCAGGGGGGCAGAGGGGCGGAGGGGCAGAGGGGAGTAATAAAAATTTTTAATTTTAAATTTACACTTCCAGGGGGCGGGAACGGAAGTAGAAAAATTGGAGATGAAGAGCATCAAGGCTTTCAACCTTATAGATTGCTTTTACAGTGGGCATTACGCCATAGATTGACAACAATGGCGATCGCTTTAGCTTTCTTCATTGCCAGTGCGATGCTGGTTCCCTTAATTCCCAAGGGTTTTGTTGATGATGGGGATTTCGGAATTTCCAATGTATCTATAGAATTACCTCCTGGTTCCACTTTGTCAGACGTTAACAAGGTAGTCACACAAGCGACTGATATTATCCGCCAAAATCCAGTAGTTGAACGCGTACTAGCAACAGAAGAGATCAATTCTGCCAGCCTTGCGATTAATCTCAAACCCAGAGAGAAACGAAATATTTCCCAAAAACAGTTTGAGGAACAAGTGCGTCCTAACTTTGAGCAAATACCAGGAGCGAGAATTAGTTTTCAAAGTCAGTCACCGGGTGACAGTCGCAAAGGTTTATCAATTGTCCTCAGAAGTGAAAATCCCGAAGCGTTGAATCAAGCTGCTGATGCCTTAGAAAAGCAGATGCGATCCATAGCCGGATTGGTAGAAGTGGCTTCGACTGCAAGTTTAGTCAAACCAGAGATTTTGGTAATTCCCAACCCGCAACGGGCAGCAGATTTGGGGGTGACAGTGCAAGCGATCGCTCGGACTGCTTCTCTTGCCACCATCGGCGATAATGAGGCGAACTTAGCGAAATTTAATTTAAGCGATCGTCAAATCCCCATTCGCGTCCAAATCGATCCGCAAGCGCGGGCTGACATTAACACAATCACAAATCTGCAAGTCCCCAGTCAAAATGGTAGATTGGTTCCCCTCATCGCAGTGGCAGATATCCGCTTTGGTAGCGGCCCTGCTACCATCAACCGTTACGATCGCGCCCGTCAAGTTGCTGTAGAAGCGAATTTGCAAGGGCTTTCTTTAGGAGAGGCAGTCCAGACAATCAACCAACTACCTGCAATGCAAAACTTACCGCCAGGAGTAGTACAGCAACCATCAGGCAGCGCCAAAATTATGCAAGACATTTTTGGTCGCTTTGGCGGTGCGTTGGGGCTGGCATTAATGTGTATCTATGCAATTCTGGTACTGCTGTATAACAACTTTCTCCATCCATTATCGATTATGGCAGCCTTACCCTTTTGTTTAGGCGGCGCATTGGTAGCGTTGATGGTTGCTCAAAAACCCTTGGGAATATATGCCTTGATTGGTATCGTGTTGCTGTTGGGAATTGTCACCAAAAACTCGATTCTGTTAGTGGACTATACAATCATCAACATGCAAGAAGGCAAAACTCAACGTCAGGCACTCATTGAATCAGGTGTGTCACGTCTGCGTCCAATTTTAATGACTTCTTTTGCAACCATCGCCGGTATTCTGCCTTTAGCATTAGGAATCGGCGCCGGTTCGGAAGTTCGCCAACCGATGGGAATTGCCATTATGGGCGGTTTCACAACTTCCACTCTGTTGACACTGGTGGTAGTGCCAGTCATATTTAGCTACATTGACAACTTCCAAACTTGGATTATGGATACAATGCGCTATGGCTTTGGTAAGAAATCATCGCGTTAATAATTGTAGAGACGGCGATTTATCGCGTCTTCCGCCTCGTGCCCAATTTGTGCGATCGCATTTACCAGTGGGAATCATAACAAACAGATTTACCACAGTAAATATCCAATGTCTTACCAAAACATTACCGCTTCCCTTTCCCCAGAAGATATCCAAGAAATTAAAGCTGCCTTTGCGACTATCCAAGCAAAGATGCCTTTTCTCGTTACCCTGAGTGCAGAAGAACGACGCAACTTATTTAAGATGGGCGATAAAAGACTAGCTTTTGTCAACAATAGCCTGATTGCTGCCCAATCTAACCGAGACATTTTACCAGCCAGCTTTGATTTAGATGAATTTGTGCGGGATTATCAACTAGCCGCTAACCTCACCGAAGTTTTGATTGGACTGCGACAACTGACAGAACAGGTAGATGATACCCTAATGGCAGTCGGTAGCGAAGCAATGGGTAGCAGTTTGACAGTTTATGATTACGTCAAGACTGCTGCTAAGAAAACTCCAGGGTTAAAAACTATTGCTGAACAATTAGGCGAACGGTTTAAAGCTATTAAAAGTAAAGGGGGAACCGGAATTAAAGTCCCCCTACTTAAGGGGTATTTAGGCGAATCTCAAAAAACGGGGAAAACTTCTTAAAGTCCCCCTTCTTAAGGGGGATTTAGGGGGATCTCCAATGACTATGCACATTAACCGAACCGTATTGAGAGTCGCCTGATTTGTAAAACGAGATGTATCTTTTGATCAATGAACCTCAAAGCATCGTCGATGAACCTCAAAGCATCGTCGATGAACCTCAAAGCATCGCCGATGAACCTCAGAGCATCGTCGATGAAGCTCAAAGCATCGCCGATGAAGCTCAAAGCATCGCCGATGAAGCTCAAAGCATCGCCGATGAACCTCAAAGCATCGCCGATGAACCTCAAAGCATCGCCGATGAACCTCAGAACTTCGTTAATGAGTCTTTAATACTCGTCCACAAGTATTAAAGGCTCTCAATCAGGAATTAGGAATTGCAAGCTTGGTATTATACCGATAGCCGCGTGTAATCTGCCACCTTGCCCCAAATTATGCTCACCACACCCCGCCACAACAGCAAGCCTTCTCTCTTTATGTTTTAGCCTTTACCTTCTCCTTCCTCCTCTGTCTACCTTGGGTAAGCGCCAAAGAAACCCCCAAACCCAAACTGCAACCCTGGCAAATTGACGGCATAGTAGCAGCCCTTGACGACAGCTACCTCAAAGTGAAGCAATATCGGCTAAGGCGTGATAATATTCAGCTTCAACATTTTTGGTCAGGATAAAGACAAATTTCTTGTGGCGAACTTCGGGCAACGATATATTCCATCACTTCTTGTCCGCAATTAACCGGACAATGCACGACACCAGTTTTAATATAGAGGAAATCGCCTGCTTTGATATCTACAAATGTATCATTCTCAGCACCTAGCAAAACTCTGCACGTTCCCGTAATAATGTATATCGCAGTCTCAAAAGGATGGTAGTGTGGGGTTGCACCTGCTCCTGGAGGAATTATGCCGTGAGCCATACTAAGGTGCTTCGATCCGACAGTTTCTTCAGTTACACCCCAGCCTCGAACATAACCATGATCTGTATCACAAATTCTTTCTGGCTCCTGAACAACTACAACACTACTCACTTGCTGTGAGATGCAAGTATCTAAATTTTCAGAACTCATAAACTATCACCCTAAAGACTATACGATTCAAAATAAATTAGTTCTTAACATCTCAGACTCTAAATAAGATAGGACTTACGCACGAGTTACGGGATAACGAACCACAGAGGCGCAGAGGACACGGAGAAATCAGAGTTTGAGAGATATTTTGCGTAAGTCCTATAAAAATATAAGAACAGTTAAGACACTTAAAAAAATATTTATTTAGGAGCGATATTCTAGTTATTTATTGCCTGATCCGCGTTTTCGTGGCGTTTATTTCTTGCTAGCAACCTTACTTCCTTTAGATGCAGCCAAAGAACTGCGAGAAGATTTGATTCAATACGCCGCCGACACCAAAGACAATACGGTGAGTAATACCTTTGTGCAGTTGTTGCGAACTAGATAATCCGTTATTCGTACCTGTATAGCCGCGTTCATGCACTGTACCGCAAGCAATTCCATTGCCTTGGCTCTAAAAGGATGTCTGAGAAGTATCAAATATTTTTTGATCCCCCCTAACCCCCCTTAAAAAAGGGGGGAATAAGAGTCTTAAAGTCCCCCTTTTTAAGGGGGATTTAGGGGGATCTCCAGGAGTTAGATGTATGCAAAAAAACTTTTCAGACATCCTCTAAGTGCGATCGCTTTCATCGCTATGATCGAGTGAGTAACTAGGAGTTGATCTGAGAAATGCCTAACCCGCTATACGATCGCGATTTGCAATTATGGATTGAGCAAACCATTCAACAGTTACAAAATCATGAATTTGAGGCGTTGGATATTGAGCATTTGATTGAGGAATTAGTTGATTTGGGTAAAGCAGAAAAAAATGCGCTCAAAAGCAATCTGACAATTTTGTTAGCACATTTACTCAAGTTACGCGTTCAGTGTGATGTCCCCGATAGCATGAAAGGAAGCTGGTATAGCTCAATATTGGAACATCGTCAGCGAGTTTTGAATAATTTGGCAGATACTCCTTCTCTAAAAAGTTTTCTAATAGAGGCAGTGGAAAAAGCCTACCCAGATGCTCGTAAGCTAGCAATTAAGGAAGCTAAACTGGCTAAGTTTGGAATTCGCATACCCCAAGAAAGTGAATATCCCACCATTTGTCCTTTTTCGATTGAGCAGATTTTAGATGAGGATTTTTACGGGCTGTAGACGATTGCTCGTTGTCATATTGCTTTACATCTAGATAGACAGCATGACCGAAAGGTTCTACAATCTGACTGATTGCGGTAAATTTACCTATTGCCCAATCCATATAAGCATAGTAAAGATTTTCTAGTGATTCCGTTTGATTGCGGAAGCACTAAATTAATATAGGAAAGTCTTTGAGTAAAGGGCAGCAAACAAATGGATGTAAAGTTGATTCTAGCTGGATTAACAGTTATATTTACGCTTTCGTGCTTATTTTTTGGCACGAAAAATGGATTCTATGATTCAGATAACTATCATGGCAATGGCTCCGCACATTGAGATAAATCTGTAGACGCTCGATCGACTTCCTGGAAGGTGAGTTGGCTAAGAGCGCTCAAAACTTGTAAAGGCAAAAGAAAACAGAGGCAAACTGCTTTAGCTCCAAGTTTGATAGCTTCTCGTTAGCCCACCTTTCTGAACCAGTGCGGGTTCGGTGCAGGCGTCCTCCCCAATCAAAAATCTGTATTCTCAGGGTGTAGGGGCGCACGATAAAACTTACCCCTAAGTCACAAAAGCAAAATTTGTGTAACTTTTGGCTTTTGGGATATGTCCATGATGATGAGGTTTGAGGGGAGGAGAGCATGAGGGATAATCTGTCGGCATCCTCTCGCGTAGATGCTGCGGAAGCGGGTAGTGAATTAGAATGTTTGCCCTATAGTGTCCAGCATGACAATGAGGGCGTGTGTTTATTGGTGAAAATGGGCCCACACCGCATTCTATTGGACTGTGGTTTTGAAGATATTTCATCGCTGGCTAAGGGGCTTACTAAGTCGGGACGTGGAATTAGTTCGCCCCTACCAGCAGATTTAGTTTTGATTAGTCATGCCCACCCAGATCACTCCAAAGGCTTACTGGCGCTGCATAAAGCTTTTCCCAAGTTACCTATTTATGGTAGTGAGGTGACTAGCAAGTTACTGCCACTGAATTGGCTAGACGAAGACCCTGAGAAAATTTCCCAATTTTGTCATGCCTTGCCATTGCGATCGCCTGTGGAATTCCAAGATGGTTTGGTGGCAGAATTATTTCCCGCAGGGCATTTACCAGGGGCAGTAGCAATTCTGCTGACCTACACTACCCAGCAGCGTACTTACAAGCTACTGTATACAGGGGACTTTTTCTTATCAAACTCCCGACTAGTAGAAGGTTTGCGTTTGGAGGAACTGCGGGGCTTAGACTTGGATGTGCTAATCATTGAAGGTAGTTATGGCACATCCCGTCATCCTCACCGCCGCAACCAAGAAAATCAACTAGCCGAGCGAATTAATCGCGCGATCGCCGACCATTGTTCTGTAATTCTTCCCACCCCAGCTTTAGGATTGGGTCAAGAATTATTAATGCTCTTGCGATCGCATCACCACTTCACCGGACGAGATTTAGATATCTGGGTAGATGGTGCTGTCGCCACTGGGTGTGATGCATACCTCGAACTGCTACCCCATCTCCCCCCATCGGTGCAGAACTTCGCCCGCCATCAACCCTTGTTTTGGGATGAACGGGTACGTCCCCGCGTGCGTCGTTTACAACCAGAACATCGTTCCACAGTGGGTAAGTCACCTTGTATTGTCCTTACCGACTCGACATCTGATTTAGGCGAACACTGCCAATTAGATACAGGCCCTTGGCTGATTCTCTTACCAGAAAAAATTGATATAAAAGTTAACAAAGAATATTTAGCGCCTACTACTGTCGAAAGCTATCTCTTAGCTCAACATAGTGATGGCCCTGGTACTACGCAGCTAATTCATAATTTGCGACCCCAGCACGTCATTTTTGTCCACGGTTCTCCTGCCTACTTGGCAGACTTGACTAGCTTAGAGGAGTTGCAAAACCGCTACCACGTACATTCCCCGGCGGCTGACACCTTAGTAGAACTGCCCATCGGCGACACATTTTTACAACCGGCTGCACCTGAGACTAACTACGAAGGCGAACTGACAGAGTTAGGAACAGTAATCACAATCACCCTACCCAATGTGATTACTGCCGATCCGCGTTGGCGGCAATTTGCCGATACTGGTTTAATCGAAGCTCGTTGGCAAGGGGAAGAATTAGTATTAAGGGGATTGTCTCAACGAGAACTGCTCAACCAAAACAGCGATCGCTATACATGGACAGATGTAGACTGTTGTGGTACTTGCCGACATCAAAGGGGGCAGCGGTGTTGGAACCCAGCTTCCCCGTTGTATAACTTTAAGGTAACTCTCGAAGGTTACTGTCCTGCCTTTGAAGGCTTATCTAATCCTGAGTCCTGAATGCTGAATGCTGAGTTAGGATTTGTTACTCAGCACTGGGCACTCAGCACGGAATTATTCTGGATTCGAGTCAGTGTAACGGTTGTGGATGCGCTCTGCTTCGGGACAATCTTCAGTCATCAGAGGTTCTACATTACCGCGCGGTACTGAAGCCAATTTTTGCGTTACAGCACCAATGCTCTCGAGGCGAACCATTTCTTCCCAAGAACAAACTTCGTCCTCTTCTTCTGTTTCATAGCGTAGGGTCACTAAATCTCCCTCTATGTCTATGATGCGGGCGCGTTCAATCCAGCGTTGCTGGTCCCGCAAGAAAACACATACCTCGCGCCCATCGCAACACAGTTGATAAATCTTGCGGTGTAGCATGTACTGTTTCTGCCTTTTTAAACAACGTAGTTAAACCTGTCAAAATCTGGGTTCTACCCCATTACATTACACCTTTAAGAGGTTAATTTCACTGTTCAGAACAAGTACGCTTCATAACCCAATCCCAAGATTTGCTTCTAGTTGCCAAAATATCAGGATAATGTTGGGTCATAAATCAGATGCTCTAACAATGAACTCAATCTCCCTCCGGCTTATTCTAGGGAATGTCTGCTTCTATAGAAGTCAGACAATTCGGTACCTGTCCTAACCAGGTTTATATTTGTTGGTGAGTCATTCCTACGATTATGTAATAAAGAATACTCCAAAACAATCGTTGATTGCGGTTGTTTAACTTGCCTACTTTTAATCATTGGCATTACTGGGAAGTCCGGGGACTTGGCTTTACTTTTACCCACTTGTATCTGATCTTAACTCATTCTCTTGCTGACCTTGATACTTTTCAACAACAACACCCAAATAGTTTTGAGTTTTTCAGGTTTTTGTCTGAAAAAAGGCAACAGCGTAAGGGAAGAGGTAGAGGGAAAAGACCATGAGAAAATTCTACTCCAGAAGTCTCAGGAGGATTTATGTGGTAAAAGAAATTCTATAAGCACGTTCGACGAGGATGCTTCTCGTTTAATTTTTCCTGCGCGAACTGCATCGTATAGGGCTGCGAGCTCTGGCAAATCCTCTGACTGATAGCATTTAGTGGCTAGCACCTGCTGGAGTAAACCCTCAGATTCAACACTAAGATATCCAGTTTGGAAAGCAGATGCAATAATTGTGCGAATCATCATTAGGGCAGAGTGAGCAAATTATTAGGTCTAGTGTGGAACATTTTCCTCTATTACTAATTGATATGAAACATTAATACTGTGTGATTAGTATTACGCTCAATCAGTGATTTACATCACAATATGACTTTTCGATACTCCGTCTATTAATATACAGAAATAAAAGGGCAGAGAAATTTTCAGTATCAATGTTGAGAAGCCAAATATTTTAACAACATTAAAATACAACAATCAATTTTTTCGACAAGCATCCACAAAATACGATCAAGCATCAGCAATCAAGCAAAAAACTGGCGGAAATCTTCATCTTTTTGACTTAATTGTACCCAGTCTAAGTTTAAAGACTGAAATTTTTGCACCAAGCGATCGCAAGCCGGACGTTCGGTAGCGTAATGTCCAGCATCGATTAAAATAAGATTGCGATCGCGGCTTTCTTGAAACTGATGAAATTTACAGTCAGAAGTTAGATAAACTTGGGCACCTGTTTTGGCGACGGCTGAAATGTAACTAGCCCCTGAACCACCCAAAACCGCAACTCGTGAAATCGTTTGCTGTAAATCAGCACTTGGAGAAAAAATCAAATTAGGGGGAGAAAGTCGGGTTTGAATGGTTGCGAGTAATTCCTGTAATGTCAGAAATGGTTCTAGCAAACCAACACGACCATATCCTAATCCTCCTTGTGTAAGTTCTATGGGAGTAACTTCCTTAAGTTCTAAAATCTGAGCCAAAACGTCAGCAGTCCCATCTTGCACTTGGTCAAAGTTCGTGTGAGCAGTGTAAATACCAATATTATGGGTAAAGGCTAACCGTACCATTTCAGCGATCGCTTCACCAGTGCGTAAAGATTTGAGAGGATTAAAAATCAAGGGGTGATGGGCGAATATCAGATTAGCATTTTCTGCGATCGCTTCCTCCATTACCGCCAAAGTTGGTGTCAAGCACACCAAAACCCGTGCTTTTTTCTGCAAAACTCCTGGTTCAATTTGCCAGCCACAATTATCCCAGCTTTCACACCAAGCGGGATTAGCCCATGCTTCAAACCAATTAATTAAATCAGCAATTTTCATAATTATTTTCTTCAGCAATTTTTAATTGCTAATCAGCGTCTTTGTGGTTGAATATTTAATTTTAATGCTAATTGCTGGCGCATTTCTTGAAAAGGTTTGTTCCATACAGGGCTAGCATTCCAGTCCCATACTGCTACTGGAATAAGTTCTTCTTCAGCAAGATAAGTTAGTAGACGGTATTCATCTTCTGGTTCGCGAGAAAAGGTAAAAGGGTTGCGGTAGCCCGTTTCACACAGTTTATAAGATACGACCTGACCATGATTAATACGTTGTAAAAGTTCCTTCCCTTTGACAAGCAAATAATCCAAAAATACCAGACTAAAAGGCTCTATATGTGCGCGTTTTTGTGGCTCTTTCTGTACCCATCTTGCCCACTCAAATCCATACATAAAATCATGAACATAACGAAAGCGCATTTCCGTTTTATTGCCAAACATCTCTGTCAAATAAACCATCTTTTCACCAAAAACTTTTAAGAAAGGAATAGCGCCCTCATCTGCATTTAAAGCCTGTCTAACCATACTACTTACTAGAAAATCAAAATCCCAGAATATGTTTTCTGGGAAGTTTTGCAATTGAGTACGGACTATACTTTCGAGAGTTTCTTGAATAGTTGTGATAAGTTGAATGTCGGTATTTTGTTCAGCAATCAAATTTCCCAATTCTGTAAAGCTGGTAATTAATGTTTTTTGAGGACTAAGTGACAATAATTTAACAGACTGCTGGGCAAGGATTTCATCAATAAGTTGAAAAGTATTAGTTGGTGTTAGTTCTTGCTTCATAGTAATAGTAATAGCCCAGACAGCTTACACTAAATATTAGTGTATATCGGCATAATCTGATTCTTTAATAATCACAAATAAACTTAACTTTTTGATTTACAAATATACACGAACTATTTAATGCATATCTGGTTGATTTTGCATTAATAATCATGATGAAAAATTTATCAAGGCGATATTTTTTAATGCATATCACCGTGATTTTAGGAGATTATATCTAAAAGGTAGACATTCAGGACTTACGCAAAATACCTTTCAAACTCTTATTCCTCCGTGTACTCTGTGTCTCTGTGGTTCGATTTTCCGTTACCTGTGCGTAAGTCCTAACATTATAACCAGAGTATTTAAACTCTACAAAACCACACCTTCAATAAAACTTGAGAATCGGCTATCCAGAAATGTGAACAACCAATTCTCTGGAATGACTGCGTTGGCGGTGTTCCCAAATATAAATTCCCTGCCAAGTTCCTAATACTAAGTGTCCGCGATTAATGGGTATATGTTCAGAAGTGTGGGTGAGTGCAGTACGAATATGTGCTGGCATATCATCGGGGCCTTCTGCATCATGGATGTATTTGCCTGATTCTGGGACGAGTTTTGACATAAAATTAGCTAGATCCACAAGAACATCAGGATCGGCATTTTCTTGGATGACCAAACTGGCTGAAGTATGGCGCAAAAATAAAGTACAAAGACCAGTTTCAACACCCGATTCTGTAACTGTGGCTGCAATTTTTGCAGTGATATTGTAAAAAGATTTACCAGTAGTAGAAATTTTTAGTAACTTTTGGTAGTGAGTCATTTGAAACAGTAACTATTGATGACAGTAAAAGCTAGTTAGCAGTTCAATCTGCTTGATTTAGTTGTTGGTTTGACGTTAGTTGATCGCTAGATTGAGTACAGTTATTATAAATCTTTCTGAAGTCAGCTAACATCTGTAAATTGTATTCTTTAGACATAGATTTATTTATCTATGGTTAGAGCTTGTATGATTACATTGATGTTACTTTGAATAACTTTATTTCGTCTGTAAATAATTGATAACAGCTTTAGCTATCGCTTCATTACCATCCTTAGCAATTGGTTGAGATTGCCTTGGAGGTTGGGGTAACTCATGGAGAAAATTCCAAGTACCTTGAAAAAACTCAGATGGGGTGATGATTTGATGCTGATTATAATTAGTTATGCCTTCCACTATAAAAGTTGCTTCGGCAAAGTCTTCACGCGGTATACTGACAATTGGTAATCCTAGTATTGTGGCTTCCGAAAAAGTACTATAACCAGGTTTAGAGACGACTCGCGCACAAAGAGGCATAAAATCTACAGGGCGGTATTTGTGGTCATTAATTTTCACTAAATTAGGTAAATCAGGGGCAGATCGATCGAATACGATAAATTGCCAATCTGGAAATCGCTGTAGGTTATCATAAGGAATTTGCTGTAAACCCAACCCACCAAAGGTCAACAAAATAGTTTTTTCGACTGGTGCTGTTATTCCCCAAAGAGAACGTAAATCATCAGCAGAGTGACGGGGGGAACCGCCTGTTAAGCCGACATCTGTGATATTCTTAAAAGCTGGCATTGGTTCGTGGAAAGGGAGACGAAACAGGCGATCGCACTTTGAATACCAATCACTAATCCAATCTGCAACTGCGGTAAATTCACCTCCCCAATCCCGGTAGATAAAGTCCCAGCCAAAGTTACTCATCATCCAGCAGGGAATATTTGCCGCTTTGGCAAACCCAGGAGCGAGGAAGGGAATATCTGCCAAAATAAGATTAACGCGATTTTGACGGATAAAATTCACTTCTGAGGCAATCAGCGAATTTTGATGCTTCTTAATATCGAGCAACTTTTCTAAAGTCGCTACTTTATCCATTGTCAAACTATCCGTTTGCACCACACCCAAATCAAATGCACGGGGACGATAGATAAAATCGCCTTCTATATAGCACTCTAGCAACCAGCGTGGGGCAGTACTTACCACAATTAGCAGAACTTCTGGACATAATTTTTGAATTGTTGCAGCTACAGAAGCCGTGCGGGTAGCATGACCAAAGCCGTGGTTAGTTATTGCTAAATATAAGATTGGGCGTTCCATTTTTAAGTTAGGAGTTAGGAGTTAGGAGCTAGGAGTTAAAATCATAATTTACAGACTTCTAACTCCTAACTTTTAATTAATTTTGCAAAAACTTTGAATCGCCTCAATCAATAAGTCGATTTCCGATTCTAAAGTAAAGTAATGAACGGTAACACGTATACAGCTAGGATCGGCAATTGTCCGAGTTAATATTCTTTGTGAGTCCAAAAATTGCACCAACTTCAAATTAGCTTGAGGTTGATTATTTTCAAGTTGGAAGGAGACTATACCGCTTTCAGGTGGGGAAGTTCGCAAACATTTAATATTGGGTAACGCCGTCAATTGTCGCCAGAGATACTCACTGTTATGACAAATTTGCTCGTAACGTTCCTGTGACGTTCCCCATTGTTGATGAATTGCGATCGCTTCCTTTAACCCAAGATACAACGGATAAGCTAATGTAGACACTTCGTATCGTCGCCCATCTGGAAGCCAATCTACAGGCTGAGATTGACTATCTACAATAATGCCATTCAAGCCAATAAACGTAGGTTTTAGGCTTTCTCGTGCTTCTGGGCGGACATACAAACCACCAGCACCCGCTGGGCCGCATAACCATTTGTGACCAGTAAAAGCATAAAAATCTACTCCCAATTCAGTCAAGTTTAAAGGCAATAAACCAGCAGATTGGGCAGCATCTATGAGTAAAAAAGAATGATTATTCCTGCATACTTCGGCAATTTTATCAAGAGGTAAAACTTGACCAGTATTCCAGAAAACATGACTCAAGATCGCAAGACGGGTATTGGGGCGCAAATGCTGGACAATAACTTCTACCGGATCGCCCTCATTTAAAGTCGCTTTTAGGGGACACGTAGTAATTTCCACAGAGAATCTCCGCGAGATTTCCTGGGCTGTGGCAATCACGCCTGGATGTTCGCAGTCTGAGAGTAGGAGATGGTCGCCAGCACGCCATTCAATGCCCCACATGGCGATATTACAGCCAACAGTGACATTTTGAGTGAGGGTAATTGTTTCAGATGGTGCATGAAACTCAGAAGCGATCGCAACTCTGGCAGCTTGAGTCTGAGGCGCTATCCAGCTATATGCCTCATTACCAAAGGGGCCTATTTCTTGAACATAAGCTTGAGTTTGGGCCATAACATCCATTGCCCTTTGAGGCATCGGCCCTTGTCCCCCATAATTGAAATAAGCCTTGTTCGCTAAAGCAGGAAATTGCTCTCGATGCAGCTTGATTGATGATGTAGAAATACTAGTCATAATTCACAAGGGATATCTGCTGTTTGCAGGTTATTGATATTCAAAAGTATTTGTAATTTGTGGTAAAAGCGAATGAAATTAATTTAAGCCCTCACTGCTAAATTTCATCTCGTAATCAGTAACTATAAATGTTCTGTGATTTTATGTGCTAAATTCTGGGCTGTTTGAGAAGTAATCAAATGGTATTTGAACTCTGATACATGATGCCACGGATTGGCCTTGCGGTCTGGATCGGACTCGTAACGGGGGAAGAGATGCCAATGAATATGTGGCTCACCATTTCCATAACAGGCATAATTCATTTTCCACGGATTAAAAGCGTTAACAAGAGCTTTTCCTGCCAGCATCACCTCTTGAAATAGGGCAGACTGGATACCTAGGGGAAGTTCATGCAACTCTCGAATATGTTGTTTTAGAAGGATGAGGGAATATCCGCGATGAAATTGATGATCGCCAATCACAAAGATTGAATGCTCGAATTCGTGGATAAAGTAGGGATTATGACCGTTTTTCCAGAGTGTGACACGCTCACAGATAAGACACGGTTTATTCATGTTGTTCTGTCATGTACCCTTGTAATAATGGACAAACCGTGGTTTTGTTACTCTCCCTCAGTTGTACTTTAGGAGAAAAGCAAACGTTTATGCTGTTTACGCTAATAGCTAGCTGTTGACAGTATAAAATAAACGGCAAATTAAGCGTGGACGCGTTGGTGTAGCCCACCGTACTCCTACGGGGAAGCTAGCTATGCGTAGCGTCTGTCTACGACACGCTGCGCGAACGTAGAGAAGGTATCGCCACTTCCAGATTTTAATTGTCATAGTTACTCCCAGATTCTGCTAATTCTTGTTAACTTAAAAGGATGCTAATTAATGCTGAACTCCTACTGCAATACCAACGCTGTAAACGCCGACCTTTTCTAGATATCCACGGTGACAAAAGTCAGCGCGATGCCCCCAATGAGTTGCTACGGAAACTGCAACAGGATAAAATCGCTCATCAGTTGAGTGCTTTGGCACAGATGACTTATCACCAACCAGATTATTCTTATGGAAACTGGGAAAAGGCAGAGAAAGCAACTTTAGAATTGATGCAGCGTGGGGTTGAGTACATCTATAAAGGAGTATTGTTAGCAAATTATTCTGAAGCAGACACCCTGCTAAGTCGTCCAGATTTACTCGTAAAACAACCGGGACAATCCCATTTTGGAGATTGGATCTATGTCCCGGCGAGTATTGAACTGGGTAAGCGCCCTAAGCAAGAATATCAGGTTGTCGCTGCATTTCATGTCCAAGTGTTGGCATCAGTGCAGGGAGTTGCACCTGAAACAGCTTCGCTGATATTGCGAAGTAAAAATACAAATTATGCAGTGGATCTGTTTAAATGGATGCCACGGATGCAGCAGATTCTAGAGGAATTTATTCAAGTTTTAGAGTCACCGAATCCGCCAGAGGTGTTTATTTCTCGCCAAAAGTGCAATTTTTGCCATTGGTATAGTGAATGTTATGCGATCGCTCAATCTGAAAAACATCTCTCACTGCTACCAGGTGTAACACCCCTGCGCTACACTCAACTCCAAGCCTTAAACATTAACACGCTGGAATCTCTTGCTAACACCAGTCCCAGCAGCTTAGAAAAGCTACTTGGTTTTGATAGCCAAGTAGCGCCCAAATTGGTAGTACAAGCTCAATCTGCACTAGAAAAACGGCCGTTAATTTTACCCTACCCGCTACCAACAGAAGATATTACATTTACAGCGCCCATAGAGCTTTATTTTGATATTGAAGCCCAGCCAGACTTAGATTTAGATTATCTTTTAGGGGTTTTGGTCGTTAATAGACAAACTAATACAGAACAATTTTATTCTTTTTTAGCGGATAAACCAGAAGATGAAGAATTAGTTTGGCAGCAATTTTTGGATTTGGTTTGGCAATATCCTGAAGCGCCAATTTATCATTTTTGTGTCTACGAGTTTGATACAGTCAAACGGTTAGCAAAACTTTATGGCACTCCACAATCCTTAGTGCGTCCTGTACTGAATCGATTTGTCGATGTGTATGAACAATTAACCCAAAGTGTAGCATTGCCCGTAGAAAGCTATGCGTTAAAAGCGATCGCTCGTTGGATAGGATTTGAGTGGCGTGATAAAGAAGCCAGTGGTGCTAAGTGTATTTACTGGTACGATCGATGGTTAGAAACAGGCGATCGCACCTTACTGGAAATTATCCAACGTTACAATGAAGATGACTGCCGCGCCACCCTTAAAGTCAAAGATTGGCTTGTCAACTTTTTTCAAGATGAATATGATTTACGACTAGCTTAAATAATTTCGTATTTTCTAAAGGTTTTCAAATTCAAAATTCGTCTTGTAAAGTCTGAGTAAAGGAAACATCTGCTCAGATTTCCCCCAAAATTAAAAAATCCTTATTTTATAAGGATTTCCAGGCTTATATCTGTCAAATTCTTTATTTAATTGATATATTCGTAGAGACGTAAATTTGGACGTTTCTATAAATATTTATCTCATAAAAAAAACTATGCAGCTAATTAAAAAAATCTTCGTATTTCCAAAAATTATTTACGTTTTGATTCCAATTATAATTATTAGCTTCGTATTCGTAAACTTACCGTCAAATGGTATTGAAGTCAGTAGCATAGAATTTATCGGAGAAGCCACCTTACCAAAAAGTCTAATCTTTCAAAACACTGAAGTTGGAGGTTTATCTGGAATTACATATAATACAAAAGACAACCTTTATTATGCTATCTCTGACGATCGCGGACAAAAATCTGCTGCTCGTTTTTACACCTTGAAAATCGACTTTAGTAAAGGTTACTTACAAAAAGGTGGAATTATTCCAGTCAGCGTTACCACATTATTAAATGAAAACGATCAAACATTTCGACCTGGTGAAACTGATACAGAAGGTATTGCATTAACTAATAAGGCAACTGTATTTATTTCTTCTGAAGGTAACGCCGAAAAATTAATCAATCCTTTTATTAAAGAGTTCTCACTATCTTCTGGTAGAGAAATTGTTACACTTCCCATACCAAATAAATTTTTACCAGATAAAACTAGTCAAAAAGGTATCCGCAACAATTTGGCTTTTGAGAGCCTCACAATCACACCTGATAACAAACATTTATTCACAGCTACCGAAAATGCTCTAATTCAAGATGGTGTCGCAGCTAAACCTAATATCGGTAGTCCTTGCCGAATTTTGCAATACAACTTGCTCAACAACCAGCCAGAAAAGGAATTTTTTTACCAAACTGAACCAGTAGCACCATTTTTGAATCTGATTGGCAAATTTGCTAGTGGATTACCTGATTTACTTGCTCTCGATAATCAAGGACACTTCTTAAGTTTAGAAAGGTCTTTTACTGGTTTAGGATTTGCTATTTCCCTATTTCAGGTTTCCTTAGAGGGAGCCGATGATATTCATAATATTGATAGCCTTTTAGCAGTTGAGTCTAACAATATTAAACCAGTTAAGAAAAAGCTGCTGTTAGATTTGAGAAAACTAGATGTACTGCTAGACAATATCGAAGGCTTAACTCTTGGCCCAAAACTACCGGATGGTCAACAATCATTAATTCTCATCAGTGATAATAATTTTAACTCCCTGCAACGCACCCAAATACTAGCCTTTAAAATTAAAACTGAAAATCCAATAATTAGATTATTACGCCGTTTACTCCCGAATATTAACTTGTAACTGTAAAGAGTTAAAGGGGCATTCGCGGCTTGACTGCTATTTAGTTATTTATGATTATTCCTGTGTATTCACGGAATCTACTAAGTAACTTTATCTAGCTTATTTATAGTTTACGTGTAATTTCTCAACCGTACTCATTAATAAATATGTTACACAATGTTTAGCAGCTTTTGTACACAGCTTAAGCATATTTACAGCATATAATTAATTTTCTCAAAGTTCAGATATTTCTGAAGATTTAAATTTAATAATTAGCTAGACTTATGAAAGTATTTTGCCAATAACATTTTTTATAAATGATTTTTATGCCAGAAAATAAAATTGAGAGTATGGTAGGGCAAAAAGCAGAATTAGACGATTACATCGGACACTTCTTAAACAATCGCTATTTAATCAGAGATTTGATTGGCAAAGGGGGTATGGGTAGAGTTTATCTAGCAGAAGATACTGCTAAAGGCGGTATGCCGATCGCCATCAAAATCCTATCACTTAGTTTGTCAAACCAACAAATGTCCCAACGTTTTGCCAGAGAGATTTTTATTGGCGCTCAATTGGGTCGTAAAAGTAAACATATCGTTCGCATTTTAAGTTATGGAGTTACTGAGGATAAAACTCCATTTTATGTAATGGAATACCTCCAAGGAAAAAATCTCAAACAAATTCTGAAAATTCAGCCCTTAACAATATCGAAGTTTTTAGAAATTTGTAATCAAATTTGTTTAGGCTTACAATGTGCCCACCAAGGTATCAGCCTTAAAGGAGAAATTTATCCTATTGTTCACAGAGATATTAAACCAGAAAATATATTTATTGCTGAAGATAGTAAAAAAGGTGAAATTGTTAAAATACTAGATTTTGGTATTGCCAAGTTTTTAACAGAGCGAAGTGGGATGACCCTAACAGATTCTTTTATTGGCAGTTTGCCTTACTGTTCTCCAGAACATATGGAAGGGCGAAAACTGCTAGATGTCCGCTCTGATATTTATAGTTTGGGAGTACTAATGTTTGAGATGCTGACAGGGAAACATCCATTTCAAACAAAAAGTAACTCCTTTGGTACTTGGTATCAAGCTCATCGCTTTCAAATGCCACCTACAGTTGAAGAAGTAAATCCGCAAGTTAAAATACCAGAAATATTAGAAAAAATATTGATGAGTTGTTTAGCTAAAGAAGTAAGCGATCGCCCTCAGAATATCAACCAAATATTAGAAGATTTAGAAAAAGTTAATGCTCAAGTTAATAAGGTTATTTCTAGTAATAGTACCGACATTGTTAAAGTCTCACTTCCAGTTCAATTAGTACCCGCAACTTTACTATCAGAAAAAGAGTGTTTGCAGAAAAATTGGCCTAAAAATAAACCAATTGCGCCAATTGGATTTCCCCATTTACTACAGACTCCTCAAAGACCTATACCAACTTTTTGGGCAATGTTGCCCAAACAAGAGATTGCAAAATTTTTGGATAAAATACATAGTACTGAATTTATTAGTAAAATGAATGTGTATCCGATGCTACTGTGGGTAACAGTACTATATGACGCTCAACCTTCTACAACTAAGTGGCTACCTTATTTTCTGGATCTAAAAGATAATAAGAGTCAAAATATAGCGCGTAGTTTAGCAGAAGTAGGGTACTATCATTTACTATTTTTCCCCTTAGAAGAGCCAACTCATTGCTCTCATGTAACGACTTTAAATCTCACAGCTAAACAGCGTCAACAACTTGTAGATTGGCTAGATATTAGTCAACAGTCCAATGAATTAATTTTGCCTAGTCAAGCCAAAAATATTCTCAAAACAGAGTATGAAAAGCTAAAGTTAGACATATTACGAAACTTAGCCACTCATCAAAAATCTGAGACAGATGGTTTAAAAATTTGGATGACTAAATTCTTGGAAATGTTTTTGAAACTGCTATTGCATCGTTGAAAATATGCTATCAAAATCAAAATGCTTGTCACCATTATCTAATAATAGTTTTATGTGTTTATTGCTAACTTCAAATGGATTCAGCATCAGAGGTAAACAAAGTGAATCAAAGCCCATTTACATCTCCAAGTAGTACGGGCTTACTTGCCAATCGTTATCAACTCAAGCAATTAATTGGCAGCGGTGGCATGGGTGAAGTTTTTTTAGCGAATGATGTTTTGTTAGGAGGCATACCAGTTGCTATCAAGTTTTTGACTCAAACTGTTGCTAATACCAAGATGCAACAAGACTTTGCTCGTGAAGCTTTAATGAGTGCAGCCTTGAGTCAAAAGAGCGTACATATAGTGCGGGCGTATGATTATGGTGTGAATGAGAAAGGAAAACCATACTACGTCATGGAATATCTATGTGGCAAGAGTTTAAAGGATTTAATTCCGCTATCTCTGCCCATGTTTTTAACTCTCGCTCGCCAAATTTGTTTGGGCTTACAGTGTGCCCATCAAGGAATTAATATTGATGGCAAAATTTGTCCGTTGGTTCATCGAGATATCAAGCCTGCCAATATATTAGTTATTCCCGATCCGATATTGGGTCAGTTAGTTAAAATTCTCGATTTTGGTATTGCTAGATTTTTGAATTATACATCAACAGCAAGTACAAGTAGCGGATTTAATGGCACTTTACCCTACTGTTCTCCAGAACAGCTAGATGGGGAAAAATTAGATAGTCGCTCTGATATTTATAGCCTGGGTGTGATGATGTTTGAGATGCTCACAGGAAAAAAACCTTGGCAAACAGAAACTGATTACTTTGGTGCTTGGTATAAAGCACATCACTTTGAAGCACCAAAAACGATCGCAGATGTTAAACCCACTCTTAAAATACCTCAGAAACTAAATAATTTAATTATGGCTTGTCTGGCTAAAAAAGTAAGCGATCGCCCTCAAAATATCGCTGAAATTTTACAAGTTTTAAACAGTCTAGAACAGTCTAATAGTCCTACTAAGCCTACAAATTTTCCCTCTAACTCCATCCTCACCAGTCCCTTAAATTCTACATTACCAATCACTGTAGAACAAAGCTATCGGCAACTTTTGTGGCCTCAAAATAAACCAATTCAAGAAATTGTTTTTCCCCAGCTTCTAGACACCCCACAAGGCTCGATGACAGCGCTATGGTTGATGTTGTCTAAACAAGAAATCAAAAATTATGCGGTTTCTACCCGTTATAACCAGTTTGTTTTTGTGACATCCCCTCACCCAATGTTGTTGTGGGTAACTGTACTCTATAATCGGCAATTCGCTCCTAAGTGGCTACCGTGCTACTTAGATATGCAAAATCCCCAAAATCTGAGGATGGTAAGTTTCCTGGCTGAAAATGAACAACATCCTTTGATTTTCTTTACTCTGGAAGCACCACATTCCTGCATCAAGGTTCTCAGCAGTCGCATTGAGTCAACTCAGCGGCAAATGTTAAAAACTTGGGTGCAACAGAGCCATAGGCTACCACCCACTTCTCAACCCCAATTGAGCAAACAACTATTGAAGCAGCAGTATAAACAAATGCAATCTCGAATATTGCAACATCTGGAATCAGAGCCACAGGTGGTGTTATCACGGTCTTTTTAACGTATAATTCGCACCTGTAAGATACGTAACAAAAATCATTCCTAATTCCTAACTCCGAAACACTTGACAAGTAGAGAAAAAATAGTGATAATAGCAAAGTTGCCAAACAAGGGACTGTAGTTCAATTGGTTAGAGCACCGCCCTGTCACGGCGGAAGTTGCGGGTTCGAGCCCCGTCAGTCCCGTTCTAAATTTATGAGTAGCGAATCACTTAACTTGGGTGATATTGGATTTTGAATTACCCAAAGAGATTGACTCAGGATTCAAGATTTAAATATAAGCTACATTTATCATGCTTTGCGAAAGAGAGAATTAACTGTGACTGTTAGAGTCCGTATTGCGCCGAGTCCAACCGGAAATTTACATATTGGTACAGCTAGAACGGCTGTATTTAACTGGTTATTTGCCCGTCACTACGGCGGGAAATTTATACTGCGAATAGAAGATACAGATTTAGAGCGATCGCGTCCCGAATACACCGACAATATTCTTGAAGGACTGCGCTGGCTAGGGCTGAACTGGGATGAAGGGCCATTTTTTCAATCCCAACGCCTGGATCTTTATAAAGAAGCAGTGCAAAAACTGCTAGACCAAGGATTAGCCTATCGCTGCTACACTACTTCCGAAGAACTAGAGGCGCTCCGAGAAGCTCAAAAAGCTAGAGGCGAAGCACCTCGCTATGACAACCGTCACCGCAACCTCACCCCAGAACAACGCGCCGCCTTTGAAGCAGAAGGTCGTTCTTTTGTAATTCGCTTCAAAATCGAAGATGGGCGGGAAATTGTCTGGAATGACCTAGTAAGGGGCAAGATGTCTTGGCGAGGTAGCGATTTAGGCGGTGATATGGTCATTGCCCGCGCTTCAGAAGAGGGTAGCGGTCAACCTTTATACAACTTTGTCGTTGTAGTGGATGACATCGATATGCAAATCACCCACGTCATCCGCGGAGAAGACCACATCGCCAACACTGCCAAACAAATTTTGCTGTATGAAGCAATGGGTGCAAAAATTCCAGAGTTTTCCCATACGCCATTAATTTTGAATATGGAAGGGCGCAAGCTTTCTAAGCGAGATGGCGTCACTTCCATTTCTGACTTTCAGAAAATGGGCTTTACTGCTGAAGGCTTGGTAAATTACATGACATTGCTGGGTTGGTCGCCACCAGACTCGACGCAAGAAATATTTACCTTAGAAGCAGCAGCGAAAGAATTTGACTTTGAGCGTGTAAATAAAGCAGGTGCAAAATTTGACTGGAAGAAGCTGGATTGGTTGAACAGTCAGTATATCCACAATACGCCAGTAGATAAACTCACAGATTTACTCATACCCTACTGGCAAGCAGCTGGGTATAAATTTGATGGTGGAAGAGAACGCCCCTGGTTAGAACAGCTAGTAACTTTAATTAGCCAGAGTTTGACTCGCCTGGTAGATGGAGTAGCTCAAAGCCAACTGTTTTTTAGCGATACAGTTGAATTTAGCGAGGAAGGCAGTACACAACTAAAGCAAGAAGGTTCTGCTGCTGTCCTTGAAGCGATTGTCACAGCTTTAGAAAATCAGCCGCAACTGTCAGAAGCCGCCGCCCAAGACATTATAAAACAAGTGGTGAAAGAGCAAAAAGTCAAAAAAGGCTTAGTGATGCGATCGCTCCGAGCAGCTTTAACTGGAGATGTTCATGGCCCCGACTTAATCCAATCTTGGTTACTACTAAATCAGATTGGTTTAGATAAACCGCGCTTGAGTCGGGCTATAACGGAAGCTAAGTAGCGATTACTTCCAGATTTTAGAAATATTTCAGATTTTAGGGGCGCACAAACGTGTGCCCCTATCCATAAGGTAAAGCAACTATGGGAACAGGAAGTCATTGACTAATTACTAATGAATTATCCCCAATTTCACATCTAAAATAGTTAGTCAATTCTCCTCATGTTGGGAACTTGGTGTGTAAAATTCATGTCTTCAAAAACACTTAGAAGCGAACGTAATTACAATGCCGACAAAAGCGCTCAATAGAGGGATGAGATTATCGTTCATGATAGTTACGCTCTTCATCACATCGACAGTTAATGCTGCGGTTGATGCCCAGGAAGCGCCAACGATATTTGGAGATGTCACCCTTAGCCCTCAGTTTTCGCCAGACCCCCTGACAGTTCGCGGGATGAGTGGCGGTTCAATATCTGGGAGTCAAGTAGGTGGGAGAAGCGAAACAGCTACTGGCCCTTGTACCGGATTTGTTGATGAAACACCAGACCACACATTAGCGTTAACAAGTAAATTTGACTACCTAAAGCTGCAAGTGCAAAGTCCTGAAGACACCACCATAATTATCAAAGGGCCCGGTGGTACTTGGTGCAATGACGACTTTGATGGCAAAAATGCTGGCATTGTTGGTGAATGGCTACCTGGAAGTTACCAAATTTGGGTTGGTTCCTACGAAAAAGGCAAGTATCTTCCTTACACTCTAAAAATTACAGAAGTAAAGTAGGGGATTGGGCACAAGAAGCAGAGGTGCGGAGGGGCAGAGGGGAAAAACTTACTGTAACTTTTCCCCTTCTTCCTTATCTCCCTCACTCCCCATTTTCCCAGAATCATGATTGAGAGCGGCTTGGACGATACGAGGAGCATTCTGGAGAAATTCTCTCTGTCTTTGCATTCCGTTGCGCTCCCTTTTCTCGTGCGATATTGTATTAAAATTAAGTTAACTTTGATTAAGATTCTTGTTGGCATTGCCATAATGCTCTAATTGCCTTATTGCAGTGCATCTAAGAGATCAAATTAAACAAAATGGATTTATAAACATCCGTTTAACAGCTTAAAGTGACAGAGTGATGAACATTCGGTTACTAGAGCTAACGAGTTGTATAGGCATCTAGAGGCAAATTAAAATGAAATTCTCTTGGAAAGTCGTAGCACTCTGGACGTTGCCGGCTTTGGTAATTGGCTTTTTCTTCTGGCAAGGGGCGTTTGCAGGCGCTCCTGCCGACATGAGTAAGAATGCAGCCAATACTCGCATGACTTATGGTCGCTTTCTAGAATACTTGAACAGCGATCGCGTCAGCAGTGTGGATCTTTACGAAGGCGGTAGGACGGCAATTATAGAAGCCCGCGATCCAGACCTGGAAAATCGTGTCCAAAGATGGCGTGTAGATTTGCCTATTAACGCTCCTGAGTTAATTAGCAAGCTCAAAGAGAAAGCCATTAGTTTTGATGCTCACCCCATGCGGAATGATGGCGCAATTTGGGGATTGTTGGGCAATCTCATCTTTCCAGTTTTATTGATTACTGGCTTGTTCTTTTTGTTCCGGCGTTCTAGCAACCTTCCAGGCGGCCCAGGGCAAGCAATGAACTTCGGTAAATCCAAAGCGCGTTTCCAAATGGAGGCAAAAACTGGCGTCAAATTTGACGACGTAGCTGGAATCGAAGAAGCTAAGGAAGAACTGCAAGAAGTCGTCACCTTCCTGAAGCAGCCAGAAAGATTTACGGCTGTGGGCGCACGGATTCCCAAGGGAGTGCTGTTAGTTGGGCCTCCTGGAACTGGTAAAACTTTATTAGCAAAAGCGATCGCAGGGGAAGCAGGCGTACCTTTCTTCAGCATTTCCGGTTCGGAATTTGTGGAAATGTTCGTTGGTGTGGGTGCATCCCGCGTCCGCGATTTGTTCAAGAAAGCTAAAGATAACGCCCCCTGTATTATCTTTATCGATGAAATCGACGCTGTAGGACGGCAACGGGGGGCTGGTATCGGTGGCGGTAACGACGAAAGAGAGCAAACCCTCAACCAATTGCTCACCGAAATGGACGGGTTTGAAGGTAACACAGGCATCATTATTATTGCTGCTACCAACCGTCCCGACGTACTAGACTCAGCCTTGTTGCGTCCCGGTCGCTTTGACCGCCAAGTAACAGTTGATGCACCCGATATCAAAGGGCGTTTGGAAATCTTACAAGTCCATGCGCGGAATAAGAAACTAGACCCTAGCGTATCTTTAGATGCGATCGCTCGCCGCACTCCTGGATTCACTGGTGCTGACTTAGCCAACTTACTCAACGAAGCAGCAATTTTGACTGCTAGAAGACGCAAAGAAGCCATCACCCTCCGCGAAATTGATGATGCGGTAGATCGGGTAGTTGCAGGGATGGAAGGTACTCCTTTGGTAGATAGCAAGAGCAAGCGCTTGATTGCTTATCACGAAATCGGACACGCCTTAGTTGGAACTTTGTTAAAAGACCATGACCCAGTGCAGAAAGTTACCTTAATCCCACGGGGACAAGCACAGGGTTTAACTTGGTTTACGCCCAATGAAGAACAGGGATTAATTTCTCGTTCCCAGTTGAAAGCTAGAATTACTGGTGCTTTGGGTGGCCGCGCCGCTGAAGAGGTTATTTTTGGCGCTGCGGAAGTCACAACTGGTGCTGGTGGAGACTTGCAGCAATTATCGGGAATGGCACGGCAAATGGTGACTCGGTTCGGGATGTCCGACTTAGGGCCACTGTCGTTAGAAAGCCAGCAGGGAGAAGTATTCTTGGGTCGTGACTGGACAACCCGATCTGAGTATTCTGAATCCATCGCTTCCCGCATTGATGGACAAGTCAGAGAAATTGTTGAGCAGTGCTACGACAATGCTAAGAAGATCATCCGTGACCATCGCACTGTCACCGATCGCTTAGTAGATTTGCTCATCGAGAAAGAAACCATTGATGGCGAAGAATTCCGCCAGATTGTGGCTGAGTATGCTGAAGTCCCAGATAAGCAACAGTACGTACCGCAACTATAGTAAGTAGGTGAAGCTTTTTTGAGCGATCGCCTGCGAATGAGCAAACTATAGCAGTTCTCGTTTACATAAGGTACATCTGTAGGGGCACGGTACTGTCCTTACACCTCTCAATATAATGTTGTACTGCATCTGAATGGGAACCGCCATAACATAAAATCACCTGGGGATGATATTCATATCATCCCCATTTTTGCTATTTTATTCAGTAAACAGATCAAATTTGTTCAAAAAATTAGATATTCTTCTCGCTCTATAGGAAAATATGGTTCAGTTAAAAAATTTGTATGAGCGATCGCCTCGCTTTGAGACGTTGCAATACAACTTCTCTACACACATAAAATCTCCACAAACAATTCTTAACTGAACCGTATTGCTCTAATGGATCTTAATTTCTGCCCAAGCCATCTGGACTCCTCAACAAAAAAACATTCAGAGTTTGCACTGTCCCATAATCAGCAGGTGATGTGGTTGCTCTCACAGCAGAAATCTGAGAACAAGATTCACCATATCTTCTCTACTGTTCGGCTTTAGATATCGCCACTTGGCAGAAAGCATGACATTTCGTTGTGAGAGACATATAACTCTACTGCGAAACGCCCTACCTCTTCATCCTCTTATTTTGGCAACGGTATTGGCTCAGTAACACTTTTATTTGACTCGATAAGCTTCTACATAGTTTGCTGGAGAATAGTCAAACTCGCCTTTCCACCGCTCAATCAAGCGTTCGGCGAAGGTCTTACCAGAGACAGCAATTTCTTCAATGGGATCGAGGTACTTTAAGACAGTGGGTTGTTCGAGACCTGCATTAACCCGTGCTTGCAACCCTTCTTTAGCCAGCTTGACCATTTCTAAAGCTAGTTCTCTGACTGAATCATTACCATACTTCGCCTCCAATCCCTTATAGCAAACTTCTGCTTGTGCTTTTTGATAGTCCTCAATCGTTCGATTTTGAAACAGTTTCCACAAAGATTCAACAGATGGTTGATGATAAACCAATCCAGTCCAGAAAGCGCACGCACCAGGAACCAGTTCCAAAGGCAGTCCATCCATTGAACGAATTTCGATCGTATTTCGCAAGCGAATATCGGTGTAAATGGATGAAAAGTGAGCGCGCCAGTTATCAAATGTGGGCTTGGTTCCATCTTCAAAGCCATGTTCTAGTACAGATGCAAAAGTGCGTCCGTACATGGGTTGACAGACACCATTAACAACAGCGACCATCATCGGAATTTGAATTGCCCAATCAATATAATCATTAAAAGTCATAGAACCACTAAGGGCTGGGGGAAGACAACCGCAACGTGCCGGGTCCCATCTCAGCCAGTACCTTGACCGATGGGATAATGTACCGTCAGCCACTCCCTCTTCGATGGGAGAGTTAGCGAACAGCGCATTAGACACGGGAACCGCTGCTACTAGCGATCGCATTTTGCGATTCATGTCTTCTTCAGAAACATAATCAAAGGTCACTTGGGTAGATATACATCGTGCCATAACGCACTTTCCCAGAGAATCAATTCCCAAATTGTTGAGATAATCTAGAATCAATCCATAGCGATCGTTCGGTGACCATTTAGTATCTTCGAGCTTGTCAAAGGGCAACATACTGCCAGCAATCAGCACAGCACCTAACTCTCGCGTTACCTCTGCCATCTTCAAGACTTCTTGCTCGGTAGTCCGGACAAGGGTTTCTATATCTCCAATTGGAGGAGATGAGTATTCGATCGTTCCCGCCGCTTCTAAAGAAACTTTAGTCCCGTCTGCTCTTCGCAGACCGAAAATATGACCTCCATCGACAATCGGTATCCACCGATCGGTTTTGAGTAATGCTGACAAGATGGCGGATACTCCCGTAGTCCCCTTATAAGGAATAGAAAGTCCTGTGTCAGGATTGACTACTCCCAATTCCACCTCTATCCCGATTTTCTCGGTTGCTGTTTCGTCTTTAAAAAAGAATGGTAGGAGATCTTGACGAGTTAATAATTGTTCATTGTTCATTACTACTTCCTTGGAGTAAAGGACGATTTACTACTTCTATAACTGTTAATTTCTCAGCTTTTTGACCCGATTGGGCTAGGTAAATGCCCAACAAAACCACGAACAAAGCCAACCAGTTGAGAAGACTTAACTGTTCACCAAAGATCATCCATCCCATAATAGCGGTGAAGATAGGTTCGAGGAGTAAGAACAGAGAAATGAACCCAGAAGAAAACTTTTTGATCTGGTGGGCAAGAATCACTGAAGCGATCGCCTGGCAGAAAACAGCCAGAGAAATCACTGCCAACCAGCCTTGCATGGAAGAGGGAAAAAGTTTATCCTCGGTGAGCAATACCAGGGGAAATGTCCAACAACTCCTGATCAAGCAAGACCATAGGAGTATGCCACTTGCTGGGAACTTAGCTCTGAGTCGTTCTGTTGTCAGCATATTCGTTGCAAAGAACACAGCAGAAAGTAAGGCCCAACCATCACCAACGAGATTATCAGTACCCAATTGCCAATCTTCAAAACCAATTGCGATCGCTCCTCCTATGGCTAGAGTCAAACCAAGCAGAAATCGCTTATCAAAATAATGACCTAATACCAGCCATCCCCCAAAGGCGACGAAAACTGGGGTAAAGTTATGTAGTAGATTCGCATTAGCGACACCAGTTTGAGTCAAAGACCAGACCCAGGCAAGTTGACACAGTTCCGTTGCAGTCGCCGCTACAAATAAAAGTCCTAAATCGCTAAGTGTGTAGTTTTCCTGGGGCGCAACTGATTTCTTAGACAGTTTTAAGCGAAAAACTTCAATTCCTCTCCAAAATCCAAGGACGATAGTAGCTATCCAGAAGCGATTAAAGACGGTAGCATTGGGACCTAAATCTTGTTCGCTCAATTTGATCAAGATTGCCGCTAAGGAAAACATAAATACTGCGATAAATACTAAGATAGCCTCTATCAGAGTTGCAGTTTGCTGCTGTGTTTCTGGTTCGGCCGACTCTAATAAATCATCCATAATTATTTTTCTATGAACTACCTATACCAAATCGATGTTTCTAACTGGTAGCAAGTTTATATTACTCTTCCATCACGCTCATGAGAGAAAGCAATAGGGTTCAGTTAAGCCTACGTAGTGTCAGTATAGCTGTCGCCAGCAGTATTAGTACATAGATTATGAGAATAGCTAAAGTTTTTAGCGACTGACTATCTGTTGCGATGCCTACGACGAGCTTTGCTAACGTAGTAGGTTGGGTTGATTTCATAACTGATTGGCAAACGCGATCGCAAAAAGCATGGTTCATCTGTTCCCAAATACTTTCTCTTTGCTAATATCTAAATTTATTTAATTTAGATAAATACAAATTAAGTAGAACAGCGCAAATAAACAGTCTTATGTAACGAACAATAAAGTTACCTAAAACCCTCTTCACTTCTGTTTTCTGTTTTCTGTTTTCTGCCGTCTGCCTTACCTGAATGATAAATATTCATACAGACTTACTTATCAATGAATATAAAAATAAGTTTACTTATCTTTATATTTTCAAGAAAGATAACTTTTAATTACTCAGTATTAATGTAAAAACCTAAAAATAGCCGGAAAAACTTATAAAATTAATGTTGCTTTAGTTATGATATTTTTATTATATAAGTATTATTACTTAGAAAACACCTGATCAGTCAATTAGATGGCTAGTTGACTTTCAAATTGAAAAAACATATTCTATTCCTCAAGCAAGACTACCAATAACTAGACATTAAAGTCAGTTTTAGCTACTTGTGAACATTGACATAAACTAAAGGAATCAAATCATGAAAAACCGCAAGAAAAATGGACAATATACTGGCTCTTTACTCGGTTAATCAATCAGATTAACTCAATAAAAGTCAGTTTGAGCTTACTTGTAAACATTGACGGAAATTAAAGGAGTCAAATCATGAAAAACCGCAAGAAAAATGGACAATATACTGGTTCTTTACTTGGTTAATCAATCAGATTAACTCAACGAAAAGTCAGTTTGAGCTTACTTGTGAACATTGACGAAAATTAAAGGAGTCAAATCATGAAAAACCGCAAGAAAAATGGACAATATACTGGCTCTTTACTTGGTTAATTAATCAAGTAAACAGAACTTACAAGCATGTAATTTGTGATTCTAAGTGTAATAAAAGAGCATACCATCTTGCAAAGTACTCCAATTATTTCCCTTAGAAAGACAATAAAACATGTATGTAAGTTCTAGCTAATTTAAGTAGAGCTAATTATTCCAGCATATCTTACTTATACCAATTCTCTGTGAAGGTGCATATTATTTTTACCCCTCCTAACCTCTCGCCAGTCGCTACAACTTTGGAAACCAAAGCAACGTGCTGGCTCCTCAAACCATTGGGAAAGTGCCGGAGACGGTGGGTTTCTTTAGTATGTATCTTCATATAGAAAGGGTATTATTGTATTTATATGCTGGAATTGACCTAGAAAAATTGTATTTTCTTGTCACAAAGACTTAAAAATTTTCATAGTTTCATAGTTGCCAACAGTAATCATTCATTAAAATATGCAGGTGATATTATGAAGACAATACCTATCTATCCCAGTCTTTTTCGTCAACTTGGTGAACCCGAAGAAAGTACTTTTTACTTTGTCACTAATTCCCATCTCCTCGATGTATTTAAGATAGAGGAAAACAAAGGTTATAAAGATTTTAAAATGCTTAGTTACGATCCAGGTGATAGCTTCATCAAAATATTAAAAGAACAAATTAATGAACCTGCTCATATTCTTGTTATTACGCCAGATTGTTTATTTGAATCTGTACATCCAGATGATTTAGGTCAGCATCGTAAACTTTTAATTTTTGCCTGCAATTCTGCTCCAACTTCAATAGAAGCTGTTGAACACTTTTTAAGATGTGGCGAAAAAACAGATCCTGAAGAACAGGAAAAGATTTCAAGCCAATTTTTTGAACGGGGTGAAGCTGCTGAGATTTTAAAGCTGGTTGATGAAGAATATGGAACAGTAGCTGAATTTAATCATTTAAGCGATAACTATGGATGGCATGAGCAATTAGGTATGTTAGGTTGGGGAGAACAGCAAATCTTTCCATCAGGAGAAATAGCTTGTTTTCTTGTACCATTAAAAGGTATAAATAAGCTTCCTGAACTTCAATTTGAATTAAATGGAGAAATACCTCTAAAAGGCTTTCCAGTAGTTCACTCAGGGCCTCCATCTTTCCTGCGGGAAGACCAACAAAGAATTTATGAAAAACTTTCTAGTTTCAAGGATCATGCTGTCATTGCAACTATCAAGGATGGCATAATAGTTGGCATGAAAGCAACCCATCCATCTGTCCAACCAGCTTTAGAAATTCTCGAAGCTATGTTCATGGTGGATTCCAGATTTAGACAGATATTTGAGATTGGGTTTGCTATCAACCCATATATTGATATATTACCGCAAAACTCAGCCATGAATGAGGTTTTTGGTGGTGAAAAGGGTTGCGTTCATTTTGGTTTGGGAATGCTGCCTTACACTCAATATCATTTGGATCTCATCTGTCCAAATATTAAAGTGCTGGGCAATAATGATGAACTGCTCCTGGGTGGAAATTGGATCGGTAATCACAAAGATAAACAAAAGCAAACAAGAAAAATGGTGCCTCAAAGAGTAGCACAATGCCCGTGTATTGGATGAGAACTTTGCTCAGAATGATTGTGCGGGAAAATAAGAGGATTGATTAATGTCAAAGATTGCTATACATCCAGGGCGTTTGCAGCAATTTGGTAACACAGAAGAAAACACTTCATTTTGTGTTGTCACCAACTCTAGCTTATTAGACAAGATAAAAATTGATCCAGAAAAAGACTACAAAGACTACAAATTAATCTCCTATGATGCAGGGGATGATTTCTCAAAAATACTGCGCGAGCAAATACCTGAGCCAGCTCATATTCTTGTCATTGCACCAAATTGTTATTTCCGTTCACCAGAGCCAGAACATCTTGGCCCCCACAGAAAGCTCTGTATTATGGCTTGCAATTCTACTCCGACATCAGTGGAAGCAATTGAGCATTTCCTCAGATGTGGTGAAAACACAGACCCTTACGAACAAGAGGAAATTGCCGAGCAATTCTTTACCAAGGGTGAAGACGCAGGTCACTTCAAGTTTGTGGATGAGGAATATCAAACCGTTGCTGTATTTGAGCATTTAGATGATGGGTTACAGTGGCACGAACAAGTAGGGCGACTTGAATGGGGAGAACAACAGTTATTTCCCTCAGGAGAAATCAGTGTGTTGCCTGTAGATGTTTTTGCTCTAAACCTCAATGTCAAACTTAATATCAACGGGAAATTGGCATTTAAAGGGATTCCTGTACTGCACTCAGGTACACCTTCATTTCTACCAGAGGATCAAGAACGAATTTTTCAAGCGCTGTATACAATGCGAGATGATGCTGTGATTGCAACTTTGCAGGATGGCATTATCACTCACATAGAAGCATCTAGTCCATCTGTCCAACCTGCTGTAGATATCTTGCAAGCCATGTATGAAGTGGATTCTAGATACAGAATCATTATCGAGATTGGTTTTGCAGTGAATCACCATTTAAAGCTATTTCCTGGAAATTCGGCGATGAATGAGGTCTACGCTAATACTAATGGAACTGTCCATTTTGGGATGGGACTGATTCCTCACACTCAATATCATTTAGACATCATCTGTCCATCCATAAAAGTGTATTCTCAAAATGACGAATTGGTATTTGGAGGAATACGGTAAATTAGGTTGGAAATTACAGATTATGGATAATTTCCAACAGAACCGTCTAATTGTTATTAAGTTGATTTATGAGTTTTTTGAGATAGTAGTTAACGTATAAAATACAACAATTAATTTGGTATATAACTCCAGAAGAATAAGGTACTTGAACTGCTAACAACCATAATTTTTGTATGGTGCGATCGCATTCCTCGGACGCTTTTATCAAAATCACTTCCGAAAAATCTATTAACTATTGTCAGTAAATTCCAATCTCTTAACAAAAACTAGGTGAAGGCTACTAACTCTTGGATCGTCCGACCTAAATCAAAACATCAATCCCCCTTTCTGCGTCTATTTTGTATTCCTTATGCTGGTGGTAGTGCTTCCATCTTTCACCGTTGGTCAAGCCAATTACCACCAGATATCGAAGTTTGCTCGATACAACTTCCTGGTCGGGAAAAGCGCCTGAAGGAGCCACCATTTACTGAACTATTGCCTCTAATTCAAAGTCTGGCTCCTGTCTTGCTTCCTTATCTAGATATACCCTTCGCCATCTTCGGTCACAGTACGGGAGCTATAGTCAGCTTTGAATTAGTCCGTCAACTCCGCCGCCAAAAAGCACCTAACCCTGTTCATCTGTTTGTTTCAGCTCGTCGCGCTCCCCAATTACCTTCAACGGAATCACCCATTCATCAACTGCCTGAAGCCGCTTTTATAGAAAAATTGCGTCGTTACCAGGGTACACCAGACGCAATACTGAAAAATCCAGAGCTTATGGAAATCTTTTTGCCTACCCTACGAGCCGATTTAGCTATTAATGAAACCTATATCTACAGCAGTGAACCTCCTGTTGACTGTCCTATATCTGCGTTCGGAGGTTTGCAGGATATGGAGGTGAGTCGTGACGACCTCGCTGCTTGGCGTTACCAAACTAATAGCACTTTCAGCCTCCGGATGTTTCCTGGCAATCACTTCTTTCTTCATGGTGAGCATCATGCGCTGCTGTCCTCTATATCCCAAGACTTAAACTCAGCTTTATCTATTTAAATAATGTGACGATCGGAGTCAATTTATTATGTCCAAATCACAATCTCTTACGGAAGCAGAACGGCATCAGTTGTTGGTTGAGTGGAATGACACCAAAGCAGATTATCCCCAGGAGAAATGTATCCATCAGTTGTTTGAGGAACAGGTGGAGCGGACTCCCAATGCATTGGCAACAGTGTTTAAAGACCAACATTTGACTTATCAACAGTTAAATGAAAGAGCAAATCAGTTAGCAAATTACCTGCAAAAACTGGGTGTAAGGCCAGAAGTGTTGGTAGGGATTTGTGTTGATCGCTCCCTAGAAATGATAGTGGGAATCCTTGGCATTCTTAAGGCTGGCGGTGCTTACGTCCCTCTAGATCCAGAATACCCACAAGAACGTTTAGCTTTCATGCTGGAGGATATGCAAGCATCGGTGTTGTTGACTCAGCAGCACTTAGTTGAACATCTTCCCTCACACCAAGCAAAAGTTATCTGTCTGGACACTGACTGGCAAGTCATTGCCACAGAGAGTAAAACCCTACCCTTGAGTTCAGTGCGCTCAGACAATCTGGTTTATGCAATGTACACCTCAGGTTCCACAGGAAAGCCGAAGGGTGTTCTCGTTCAGCATCAAGGATTGTGCAGTGTCATCCTGACATCGGTTGAAGCTTTCGGGATGAATGATAGTGACAGAGTTTTACAGTTTGCCACCTTCAGCTTTGATGTTTCTGTATGGGAAATCTTCTCTGCCTTGGTCAGTGGAGCCACCTTATACTTGATCGATCGGGAGACAATGCTCTCAGATCAGCAGTTGCTTCAACTCATCCGCAACCAGCAGATGACTACAGTCTTCCTTTTACCTTCAGTCCTCAAGCGACTTCCTTCACAAAACTTGCCAGCCTTACGCAGGGTAATTACAGGTGGAGAAGGATTTTCTGAAGATTTTATCACCCGTTGGGCTAAGGGACGCCACTTCTTCTATGTCTATGGGCCGACAGAGGCAACTATCCTTCAGTCTTTTATTGACTGTAGTCAAGTCTGTCCCCAAAAAGCGTTACTCGGTCGGCCAATTGCCAACTTCCAATATTATGTACTAGATACCGAGCTAAAACCTGTACCAGTTGGAGTGATTGGAGAACTCCATATTGGTGGTGTCGGTTTAGCCAGAGGTTATCTGAATCAACCGGAACTCAGCGAACAAAAGTTTATTCCCAATCCCTTTAGTCACGAAGAGGGAGCGCGTCTTTACAAAACTGGTGATTTGGTTCGCTATCAGAGCGATGGTAACTTGGAATTTTTGGGTCGCAGCGATCATCAGCTAAAAATCCGAGGCTTTCGCATTGAACTGGGAGAAATTGAGGTCGCCTTGGCTCAACATCCAGAAGTACGGGAAACTGTGCTTATGGGCCGCGAGGATATACCAGGTGACAAGCGCTTAGTGGCTTATGTAGTTCCTGTTAGCAAGCAAGCTGTAAGTGTCAATCAACTACAAAATTTTTTGCGGCAGAAATTGCCGGAATACATGATTCCATCTGCTTTTGTGATGTTGGATGAGTTACCGTTAATGCCCAATAAAAAGGTCAATCGTCAAGCGCTTCCCGCACCTACTCAAGCAAGACCTGAACTTGAAGAACCCTTTGTGGCTCCTCGTACCCTGGTTGAAGAATTAATAGCTGGGATTTGGGGGGAAATTTTAAATCTGGAAAAGGTTGGTGTTGACGATGACTTCTTTGAGTTGGGAGGACATTCTCTATTAGCTTCCCAAGCGATCGCTCGGATGTGCGAAGCTTTTGAGATGGACATTCCTCAGCGAACTTTGTTTGAAACTCCTACTGTTGCTGACCTGGCTGCGGTAATTACAAAAAAACAAGCTGGAAAAAACTGAAGATTTATTTGATATTTCCACAAATGAGGTCAAATATATGGTTACAACACAAGTTAGTTCCTTCTACCTAACAGACGAAGAAAAGACTTTTTTCAATGAAAACGGCTATGTCGGCCCTTTCAAGGTCTACGAACCTGAGGAGATGAAAGAAATCTGGAAGAGAGCAAGAGTGGATCTTCTGGATACCAGCCGTGCGCCATTCCCAAACAGTAAACTTAATTATGACAGGCACTTAGATGTCTCAGATTTGAGTAAGTTGATTATCCGACCAGAAATTGTCCATCGACTCCAAAGCATTCTCGGGCCAAATGTCCTGTGCTGGCGATCGGAATTTTTTCAAAAGAATAGCGGCGACGGAGGAACTGGTTGGCATCAAGTTGAACTTTATGGTGTTGGTGAGAAAAATCAACCTGAGTTAATGCCGGTCGAGAGATATGAAAATAGACCTATTGAACTGGCAGCGTGGGTTGCAATGACTGATGTCCCAAGGGAAATGGGTCCTCTGAAATTCATCCCAGGTTCACACAAAAAGTGGTATTTCGATGAACTAGGCGATATAACCCATCATCCTGAAAACATTAACAAGGATGGATGGTTTTATGGATACAATTACAACGAATTGAGACTTGACCCCAACTGGGAACCAGACAAGTCAGAAACTGCTGTAGTCGAGATGAAAGCAGGAGAAGTTGTCTTATTTACATCCAAATGCGTGCATGGCTCGTTGCCAAATCAGGCAAGGAAGAGTCGAGTCGGCTATGCCATTCGATATGTTCCTACAAGTGTGATAGTTTACCCAGATGTCACCACGTTTACTGAATTTGGTGAAACTTTAACAACTGAGAAAACAGGTTGTGTTTTGGTTGGAGGAGAAGATAAGTACAAACACAACAATACCAAAACAGAAAATGCTCTTGGTGAGTCATTCGTTCCTCTACTGTAATGGCAAGATGAAGCTGTCCCTCTTCAATGTGAAGAGAGAGAAACTTGAACTTGAGTCAAAGACCGGGAAAGGTTTGTTGAACTCAGGTTAAATTAATACTTAGAATTCCATGTTAGTAAGCTTATAATTTTGGCTCTTCATTACTTCTTATGCTAAATACGTCTGTAAATAAGCTTAAAACCCTTACGGAACAATAATAACAGCCGTTAATCTTAGCGTTTTAGGCTTGATTCGGGAATTGAAGCTATAACTCCTTGTAAGGTTTAATTTTCAAGGCAGGTGACAGACTTTAATTAAAAGTCCAGCATAAGACGTACTGAAGAACCATAATTTTAAAACTATCAAAGTTTCTGAACCTATAAATTCTACAACAAACCTTGTTTTTTCAACTTAGCTAGTGCATCTTCAGCAGCAGCTTTTTCTGCATCTTTTTTATTGCGTCCCTTACCTTCTCCGTAAATTTTTTCATCTACCAATACTTTTGCGATGAATTCTGGCGCATGAGAAGGGCCTCCTATTTGTTCTGTAAAATATTTGGGTGGATTTGGAGTAACGTTGCGTTGTACCCATTCTTGAAAGCGATTTTTTGAGTCTACATTAGAACGAGATACAATTATATGCTTAGGATCTACAGAATCAAATAGTGGTTCTATAATTGCACGAACTGTTTCAATATTGGACTCATTATCTAAATAGTAAGCACCAAGAACTGCTTCAAAAGTACTACTGAGCAAATTAGGATTTTGGTAGCCTCCATCTCGAATAGCGCCTTTTCCTAACCGCATTCTAAAGTCTAAACCTACCTCCTCAGCGAACTTTGCTAATTGCTTTTCATCTACCAGCGCCGAACGCCGCCGGGTTAATTCATCTTCTCCCATTTCTGCATGACGACCATAGAGATATTCGCCACTTAAGAAATTCAGCAAAGCATCACCGAGAAATTCTAGGCGTTCATTGTGTTCGCCTTCTCCGGGGTTTTCATGGACGTAAGAACGGTGGGTAAGCGCACGGCGTAGGAGCTTTTCATTATGGAATATTAGAAGTTTGTGCATTTTATCTTATATTTTGTTGCAGAAATTCACTGTTGGGAGAGTTTACAAGTGTTGTTTTGTTCAGACATGAAAAAACCGCAAATCGCGGTGCTTGGGAAAACCCAGTTTTTTATTCAACTGGGTTTTTCAAAGCTATTTTAGGCAGCCAGTATATCTAACTCAGTTAAAAATAACTGCTGATTTTGCTTTTTGACTTTGCCATCTTTTACAGCAACATCAATAAACTGGCTAAAACTCTTAAATTTCTTGCCATCATCTGTAGAAATAGATAAGTATCCTTGATAGTTAGCACAACGTTGACGCATCAATTTATCAATGTGACCAAATACTGTAGGCTTACCTTGGCTTAAGGCAGTTTTGATAGCTTCAATTAAATACTCTATAGCCTCTTTGTAATTAATCTGAGACAAAATATCTGTGTTTTGAGGTTGATTCTTATTGCTATTGGCAACTAGCTGAGGTAATTCATCTACAAAGTGGAAGTTATCATTACCAACCAGTTTAATCAACTTTGGACTCTCACTACCTCGTTGAGCAAAGACAATGACTTTTTTACCCATAGCTTTGAGAATAGAAATTAATACAGCAAAATCCTTGTCTCCTGAGAATAGGATAATATTCTTTAGATAAGAATTAAAAGCAACTGCCTCATAACAGTCATCTTTAAGTCTTTTGTCTGCACTATTTTTTGAGGTGTCAGGAACATTAACACATCTAAAACCAAGCTCTTTTAGTTTATTTGAGGAAGCAACTTGGTCTTGACGCTGTGAATTGTAATAAATATTTTTGCAAGATACAGTCCCGTTATATTCTGCAAATTGCAGCACTAAACTAGCGAATTTTATGATTGAGGGAACGTTTTGAATATCACAAAAAATGCCAGTATAATCTTTTTTATGGCTTACTTGTTCTTTGGAGGGTAGATGATAGCTTGTCATTTGAGTATGTCCAGAGTTGGTTTAAAGAAACCGGACAGCTTCAAGAAATTACACATCTAGTATCAGCCTAGCTTTATGAAAGAGATTTATACTAAAAAAGTATTTCCCTTTTCATTACTAGGCTCTCTATTTACAAATTTAATTGATTTCTAGTCTAAGAAGGTAAAATCCCTGGCTTACTGCTAAGTATCGGGTTATTCATTCCGCCGAACATTCACGCAAACATATTGTTTTCCTTGCTGATAGTCTAATCAATCAATTGACTTGACATCAGGCTGAATGTTCAGCTGAAGGAATAACGCGATACTTAGCGGTAAGCTAGGGATTCTACGTTCTTAGACAACAATCAATAATTTGCACTTGTCGAATTTTGTTTTAGAGTGCATTTGTTTTGCTGCCGTTGTTATATATCTAACATGAGCTTAATCTGTGTGTCAAGAAGTTTAAAATCACTATAAGCCATAAAACTTACTCCTTAGCCTTATGACTGAATCATATAACAAAGATTAAAAATTCAGCTTTGGCGGAAACACTCTACTCAAATCGAGAAATAAATCAGGAAAACAAGGAAAAGTTATTACCTGAGTGGACAGGAAAATTCGCTTGTTTAAATAACCATATTTACCTTGATTATCCTGATATATTTCACTGTAACATTCCAAATAATTATCGAATAAATTGAATATCCAATAATCAGTAATATAGGACTTACGCAAGAGCTTTCTGAAACTCTTATTTCTCCGTGTCCTCTGCGCCCTCTGTGGTTCGTTTTTTCATGATTTTGCGTAAGTCCTGTAATATAGGAATCATATTTGATTTCTGAAAAAACTAAGAGATAATACTGAGGTGTGTATCTGTCTAAGAACGAACAATGATAAACCAGGATCTACAAGCCGCGATACCTTCGGTAAGCTTCGCTAACGCAGAACTACAAGAATTTATAGATGATCGCCCAGATGCGCGTCAGGCAAGGAAAGCTTTGGCAGTTAAACTGGTTTATCAAGGTTACAAGTATGAAGAAATTCAAACAATTTTAGATGTGTCACTTGGTTCGATAACAAGCTGGAAACAAGCTTACGAAGAATATGGAATTTCGGGGCTGCACCTGAACCACAAGGGAAGAAAAGGCTACTTAACTGCTCAACAATGAGAAGAAATCTTAAGTTGGTTGCAAACTCTCGTAGTGTTGGAGACTTGGCGAACTCGAATATAAATTGGCTTTTGAATACGATCTAACTTATGAATCAAAACGGAGCTATTACGATTTATTTGATGCGGCAGGAATTAGTTGGAAGAAAACTACGAGGATGCTGTTACTGCAAAAAAAAAGAGATTGAAACATTGTTGGCAAGGCATCGAGAGGAAATCGAAACAGGAAAGTTAAAAGTATTACTGCTTGATGAATGTCATTTAATGTGGTCATCTTCATGGAAAAAGCCCAATTCTCCAAGTCTGTGGTATTCATCCAGTGTGAAGCGTTTAGCCTGAGCAATATTCATAACCTTACCTTTCTATCATTGCCATAATACTTATTCTAAATGTGTCAGAAATTGGTATGCTAAAGGCCAAGACTCGCTATGAAAGCAAACAATGCCTGCGCCTACTATCAACCCCACGATCACTGCCTTTCCCTTGACAGCCGTAGTCGGTCAAGAAGCAATTAAATTAGCCTTGCTGTTAGCCGCAGTTGATCCTGGTTTGGGAGGAGTGGCGATCGCAGGTCGTCGCGGTACGGCAAAATCTGTAATGGCTCGTGCTATCCACGCTCTACTACCGCCGATTGAAGTTGTCAAAGGTTCAATCAGTAATTGTGACCCAAACCACCCAGAAGAATGGGACGATCAACTTTTGGCGGAGTACGCAGATAAAGATATTCAAGATGTTCCCGTCGAAATCATCCCAGCGCCTTTTTTGCAAATTCCTCTAGGTATCACTGAAGACAGACTCCTTGGCTCAGTGGATGTGGAAAAGTCGGTAAAGCAAGGTGATACTATTTTTCAGCCTGGATTACTTGCTACAGCAAACCGGGGTGTACTGTACGTAGATGAAATTAATTTATTAGATGACCAAATATCAAATCAGCTTTTAACAGTATTATCTGACGGACGTAACCAGATTGAACGGGAAGGGATTAGTTTTCAACATCCGTGTAAATCCCTGTTTCTTGCCACCTACAATCCAGAAGAAGGCGGATTACGCGAACATTTGCTAGATAGAATTGCGATCGCACTCTCTGCTGATGGTGTACTCGGCTTAGATCAAAGAGTAGAAGCAGTTGAACAAGCGATCGCTTATTCTAAATCTCCCCAAGACTTCCTCAAACAGTACAACGAAGATTTAGACTCACTCAAAACCCAAATCATCTTAGCGCGGGAATGGTTAAAAGAAGTAATCATCACCCACGAACAAATTGCTTACTTAGTAGATGAGTCCATTCGCGGAGGAGTTCAGGGACATCGCGCCGAGTTATTCGCCACGCGGGTTGCTAAAGCAGCGGCGGCTTTAGAGGGACGGACAACAGTTAATGCCGAAGATTTGCGCCGTGCAGTGGAACTGGTGATTGTACCACGCGCCACAGTTGTGCAGACACCACCACCAGATCAAGCACCACCACCGCCTCCACCGCCACCGCAACAGAATCAAGAAGAACCGCAGGACGAATCCGAAGAGGAAGAAGAGGAACAAGAAGAACAGGAAGAAAATCAAGAGCAAGAACCCCCCAGCATCCCAGAAGAATTTATCTTTGATCCAGAAGGGGTAATTCTTGATGACAACGTGTTGTATTTTACTCAAATGGCGAAGCGGCAAGGTAAATCTGGTAGTCGCAGTGTCATCTTTTCCGATGACAGGGGACGCTACATTAAACCAATGTTGCCCAAAGGAAAAGCGCGACGCATTGCAGTAGATGCCACCTTGAGAGCTGCGGCTCCTTATCAAAAAGCACGAAGAGAAAGACAACCAGATAGAAAAGTTATTGTCGAACAGCCTGATATTCGCTCGAAACGCCTGGTACGCAAAGCCGGGGCGTTAGTAGTATTTGTGGTAGATGCTTCTGGCTCAATGGCCTTGAATCGAATGCAATCAGCTAAAGGTGCGGTGATGCAACTGTTGACAGAAGCTTATCAAAACCGTGACCAAATAGCATTAATTCCCTTCCGAGGAGAACAAGCAGAGGTATTATTACCTCCAACACGTTCTATTGCTTTGGCGCGTAACCGTTTGGAAAGGTTGCCCTGTGGTGGGGGTTCGCCTTTAGCGCATGGTTTAACCCAAGCTGTGCGCGTCGGCTTAAATGCTCAGATGAGTGGAGATATTGGGCAAGTTGTCCTTGTAGCAATCACCGATGGACGGGGGAATATTCCCTTAGCGCGTTCTTTGGGTGAACAGCTAGAACCAGGAGAAAAGCCAGATATCAAAGGAGAATTATTAGAAATTGCTGCGAGAATTCGTGCTTTGGGGATGCAACTATTAGTAATTGATACAGAAAGTAAATTTGTGTCTACGGGTTTTGCTAAGGAATTATCGCAAACAGCAGGCGGTAAATACTATCATTTGCCGAAAGCGACAGACCAAGCTATTGCTGCTATGACCAAAGGTGCGATCGCTGATTTAAAATCTAGATAATTAGTTATTACTTATTTGTCATTTATTTGTCAGTTGCTTTTCTACTAACCACTGACCATTGACTAATGACATCAAGATCCAGTGGGCATTACTTGTGGTTGTAAATAGCAAATCAAATCTTGAATTCCCTTTTGCAGATAGCGCGTTACTGTCATTGGACTAGTACCAATGTTCTTAGCTGCATCCTTGCGAGAAAGCTCTTTCAAAAATACCATTTCAACTGCCATGCGGGGCTTTTCTTCCAACATATTGATTGCGCCTTGGAGTTGTTGGCGTTCTTCTTCTTGTTGCAGAAGCACATGAGAACGAGGACAAGGAAGTGCCTCACCTAAGGTTATTTGGCAATCAACATAGTTAACTGCGGTTGCATCTAAACTCAAGGGCATCCGGTTTTGAGCAGCTAACTTGGTTTCCTGCCACTCTTGTACAGATACCCGAAGTTGGCTGGCAATTTCAGCATCCTTGGGCGGGCGACCTAAAGAGATTGACAAGTCCTTGCGAATCTTTTGTCCTTCATTATATAATTCTTGCCAACGACGGGGAATTTTTAATAGAGTACTGCGATCGCGCAAAAAGTGCAGCATTTCACCGCGAATATATGGCACTGCAAAGGAACTAAAAGCATATCCTTGGCTAGGGTCGAAACGCTCAATAGCCCTAATCAAACCAAAATACCCAATTTGTTCTAAATCTTCATAAGGTTCATTACATTGATGGCTGAATTTATGAGCCATCTTCCGCACTAAGCCAGTATGTAACTGTACAAGTTTATTACGAAGTTTAATAGAAGGATTCTGGTGGTACAAGTGCAATAATTCTATACCATCAGTTCGTAAAGAGGACTCACTTGTTGCCATATACATTCCCTTGTTGTAACTCCTATTCCTGAGAAAATGGAGTTGCGTATATTTTCTTCTAAGCTGTTATTATTTTGCTGAGTCAGGGAAGAATAAGCCATCGTCGTTTCACTGAACTTGTTATGGGTCTAACTCCACAATTCAGTATTTGTACGCATGATTTTGCGAACCCCTCTGTTACAGGTGATTTTTGCTTTTTATATAACTCTTGAATGGTAAATAATCTTTAGCTTTTGCAACAAAAACTAGCTATTTATGCTTAAAAATGCATGACTGACCTAATAGTCATCTGTCATACTGAGCGCAAGTGGATCGGTAATGAATTAATCGCAAAATAGGTTGCAATCAAGGGTAAAGAGTATGCTATCAGTACTAAAGAGGCTGTGAAATCCTCAAAAACTGACGACTTTAATTTTCAACAACACAGCCGCCCTTCAGATTTGGCAACGACATTAAATCCTTGTCCGTGAACCGCAAAGATTGGTAAGAATAGGAATAAGCAGAACGTTTTCCTAAAAAACAGTTTTTCAATATGAGCAATACCAGTAATTTTCGTGAAGCTATACGTGAGGCTAAATCTCACGCCCTCGTTGGCCCAAACGTGATTGCCAACGCCCTCCCCTACGTCGGTGGTGGATTGGTGCTAACGGCATTAGGAACCTACGGGGGTTTAGGAGTTATCCGTACTAACCCCGAAATATTCTTTCCCACCTTCATTGGTGCGGTGATTTTGGAGTTAATTTTGTTCTTTGTTGCCCAAAATGTTGCCCAAAAAGGTAACAAGGGTCTTGCACTACCCCTGTTGGCAACCTACAGCCTGTTGTCTGGATATACTCTCAGTGGTTTGATATTTGTCGCTTTGAGATCCCAAGGTGTTGGCATTCAAGGCATTGGGTTGGCTGCCCTTGGTTGTGGTGTCACCTTTATTGCTGCCCGTCAAATTGGTTCAAATCTTTCTGAACAAGATGGCATGGCTTTGACGAAAACCATTAATCTTGGTGTCATTGCCTTGCTAGTTGTGTGCCTTGCCCAATTCGGGTTTGCCATGTTTGGTGTTTACACGCCAAATTGGTTAGAAATTGCCATCTCCGGTTTAGGAGTATTCCTGTTTGTTGGGGTTTCTGTTGTCGATTTCTACATCTTGCCCCGCACTTACAGCGATGATCAATATCTGCCTGCTGCTTTGTCGATGTACTTAACTTACATCAACTTGTTCGTCTTTATCTTGCGGTTGCTAATTGCCATCAATGGCCGTGATTAATTGTCTGTAGGCGCTAACAAAAGATAAAGTTTTATAAAGTAAAAACCGTGGTTAACTTTTTTGAGCAATCACGGTTTTTTCATCGTTTTAATAGTACAATATGTAGCAATAAAGTTCAGAATGAGCAACAAAACACTTGTAGAGACGGCGATTTATCGCGTCTTGAAAACCCAATATGGTTGCCAGTAGCCCTTAACTGAACCGTATTAGAATATGTAGATAAGTTCAGCCTCAAGTGAGTAAAACCATGCTAGAACTCTTAAAGATGAAACGCGAAGTAGAAAGGTTGTCTAATATCTTGACCAAGGCTGAAGGCTGTCTTTGACCTGTCAGAACTGAGTGCAAGAATTGAAGACTTAAATCAATTAATTTCTCAACCTACTTTCTGGCATAATTCTGTCACTTACTATCAGAAACTTCAAGAAATTGAATTTCTCAACGCTAAGAAGAAACAATATCAGCGATCGCACTTCATTCTAGAAGATATCAAGGCTGCACTAGAATTACTAGAATTATCTGCTGATGAGGAATTGCTGCAAGAGGCACAAACCAACCTTACCCAACTCCAGCAAGAACTTGAAATAGTAGAAATAGAACAATTCTTGTCCGATCCCTGCGACAAAAAGGGGGCATTCTTAGCAATTACGGCTGAGGTCGGAGGTATCGATGCCCAAGACTGGGCAGCTATGTTATTAGAGCTATACCATCGTTGGGCAGGAAATCATAATCATAAAGTATATCTAGTGCAAGAGTCAGCAGGTGATTTAGGAGGGGTTAAACATGCCATCCTAGAAATTACAGGGCGTTATGCTTATGGCTGACTAAAATCGGAACCAGGAACTCATGCAAACATAAAGCGAATTTCTTCTGTTCATGGCAATGGCAAACGGCATACTTGCCTAACCAGCGTAGAAGTCAGCCCGATTTTAGATGAGTCTATTGATTTTGAGATTCCAGAGAAGGATTTGGAAATTACTTTTTATCGCCATCGGGGGAATGTTAACCGAACAGAAACATGGGTAAAGATGGTTCACATTCCTACTGGGATTAGTGTATCTTGTAACCAAGAGCGTAGCCAGCTGCAAAACAAAGAGAAAGCCTTAGCTATTCTCAAGAGTAAACTGTTTGCGATGCCTACGACTGGCTACGCCTACGCACTAGCCCAAAATGTCCAGCTTGATGAAATTCAACCCCGACAGATAAAATCTTTATCCAGCAAGCTTATCCGAGAATATATCTTGCATCCTTACACCAAGGTGAAAGATTTACGTACCAATGTCGAAACATCTGCTGCGACAGAGGTATTAGACGGTAAGATTGATTTGTTTATCAAAGCCTATCTGCAACAATTAAATCACACTACTTCAGTGGGTAAAGAAGCACTTGATAATTTCAAGTAACTTTTGTAACTAGTGCAGAAAAAATTTGCCCAATTACAGCTAAAATCAAGAAACATCAGTAGAATAAAGAGCAATTTTTTAATCCAAAGCGCTCTATCTCTCATTAAACAAGCATTATGGATGTCCTAGAACTCAAACGCGAAATCGAAACGTTGTCTGGCCGCCTGGGTAAAACCCAGGACTATCTTTGACGTACCTGCACTGACAGCCAAAATTCAAGACCTCGAAAAAATATCATCACAGCCAGAGTTTTGGAATGAGCAAACCCAGGCACAACAAACGCTGCAAGAACTCAACGACCTGAAAGCGCACCTCCAGCAATACGATCGCTGGCACGCCAATTTAGAAGATACTAGGGCAGTTGTTGAGTTATTGGAGTTAGAAACCGATGAGGCACTACTTCAAGAAGCAGAATCTACCATCACCAAGCTGAATCGTGACCTAGATCAGTGGGAGTTACAACAGTTACTTTCTGGCCCCTATGATGCGGAAGGTGCTGTACTGACGATTAGTGCTGGTGCTGGTGGCACAGATGCTCAAGACTGGGCATTTATGCTGATGCGGATGTATACCCGTTGGGGCGAAGCTCACGGCTATAAGGTAACTTTAGCTGAAGAGTCGGAGGGTGATGAAGCCGGAATTAAATCGGCAACCCTAGAAATTACTGGTCGCTATGCTTATGGTTACTTGCGATCGGAAATGGGTACACATCGCTTAGTGCGGATTTCACCTTTTAATGCCAACGGTAAGCGACAAACCAGTTTTGCAGGGGTGGAAGTAATGCCACAAATTGATAACTCTGTGCAATTGGATATTCCAGACAAGGATTTGGAAATCACCACAACTCGCTCTGGTGGTAAAGGTGGGCAGAATGTCAACAAAGTAGAAACAGCGGTGCGGATTGTTCACCTTCCCACGGGTCTTGCCGTGCGCTGTACAGAAGAGCGATCGCAGCTGCAAAATAAAGAAAAAGCTCTAAATCGCCTCAAAGCAAAACTGTTGGTCATAGCTAAAGAGCAACGTGCCCAAGAAATTGCCGAAATTCGTGGCGATATGGTGGAAGCCTCTTGGGGAAACCAAATCCGTAACTATGTGTTTCACCCTTATCAAATGGTGAAAGATTTACGTACAAACACGGAAACAACAGCGATTGGTGATGTGATGAATGGCGAACTTGATACATTCATCCAAGCTTATCTGCGCCAAGAAAATAAACTAGTAGAAAACACTCCGGCATAAAGGCACTCATTACATAACACCCCGATTACTAAGGCGTTTCACTGAGAAACGCCTTAGCAATCTATGGGCGATCGCAATTCTATCCCAGACCAACTGTTACAGTTATAAAAGAGTCTGTAGACAAATAACTATGAGCAACTCACCTTCAACAGAACCTCAACCTAGCTACGTCAAACTCGCCATGCGAAACATGGTGCGCAAGGGTGGAACTTCTCTAAAGCATTTTGGATTGACTGCTGTAGGGCTTTTAGCTCTGCTTGTTGGTCTTGCTTACCTTACTCATTAACGACAAATCGTAAACCTCAGACAAGGAGACTGTGTGCCCCTGAGAGTTGAACTATATGTGGAGGAGTATTTTTATGAGTTGTCCCCGACAACATCTGTAAAAATTGACGAGTCTGATCACCGAATTACCCCTGAAAGTTGGGAAAACTGGTTTAATCACTGGTTGGAAATACTTCAGCCTCAGATTCCACCAGCGCCAAGTTATGAAATCGGCCTGCGTTTGACAGATGACTTACAAATTCAAGAACTGAATGCTCAATATCGTCAGCAAAATAAGCCGACAGATGTTTTAGCCTTTGCTGCTTTGGAGGTGGATTTTCCTCAAAGCAAAGAAATGCTTGCCTCTGTCCCCTTATACTTAGGTGATATTATTGTGTCTGTAGATACAGCACAACGCCAAGCTCAACAACAGGAACATAACTTACAAACCGAGCTAGCCTGGTTAGCTGCTCACGGTTTATTGCACCTGTTAGGCTGGGATCATCCTGATGAAAAAAGTTTGGAGCGAATGTTAAAACAGCAAGTGGGATTGCTGAATGCAATAGGTATTGCTATTGACATGGAATAGCAGTAGTTGAAGTATCTCTTAATGTCAATTTTGGGTAATACTTTTATAATACTTCTGTGGAAAATTGCCTAAAGATTGCCTCAAAGTTAATTCTGCCATTAAGATCGGCGAATATTCCCACTGTAGCAACTCTATTCTTGTGTTTTTAAGTCTATGTCCCAAAAAATTTCTCCATCACCAACGCCTACCTCGTTACAAACACTGGTGTCTAACGAACGGGAATTCTCCTGGAAAGTAGCCTCTAACTTATTTGTTAGTTTTAAATATGCCTGGGCTGGAATCAGCTATAGTTTTCAAACTCAACGTAATTTTCGCATTCATGTAAGTGTTTGTGCTTTGGCTATTGCTTTAAGCGTTTTTTTGCATCTGCAAGCGGTAGAAATAGCGGTAATTGGTATAACTAGTGGTTTAGTTTTGGCATTAGAGTTACTAAATACAGCGATCGAGTCCGTTGTGGACTTAACCGTTAAGCAGACATACCATGAGTTGGCCAAAATTGCTAAAGATTGTGCGGCTGGTGCAGTCCTCGTCTCTGCTTTCGTAGCGATGCTAGTAGCAGGTACGCTATTGCTTCCTCCTCTAGTAACGTTAATTATATCGGCTTTGTAGAGGTGATTTGCGTCGGCGAACATTTACCGCAGGCATCCCCAAGTGACTCACTAAGAGAATCACACTCTGTCCGAATCCCCTTTGCAGAATATATTTAAAATTTAAGTCGTGCGATGTCTACGACGGGCTACACCAACGCGCCAAGCATCCTGGCTAAAGGATTACTTAGTAATCTTGAGAAAGTGGCCGCAGAGTAGCCGCTTCATACTTACACGTCTACGCCAGCATTATTTTTACATCTAACGAACAAATAGCATGAGATACTTATCTATGCTTTTTGCAACTGATAAGTGGTAAAAACCAGGAGTGATAAGCTTTGATTATAGTTATAGACAATTACGATAGTTTTACATATAATTTAGTGCAGTATCTGGGAGAATTGGCATCAAAGTTCCCAGTGGCAGATGATATTAAAGTTTTTCGTAACGACAAGATATCCATAGATGAAATTCGGGCATTAAAGCCGGAAGCTGTGGTTATTTCTCCTGGGCCTGGTCGCCCGGAAGATGCCGGCATTTCTTTAGAATTGATTGAACAGCTAGGACAAGAGTTACCAATTTTGGGTGTCTGTTTGGGACATCAAAGCATTGGTCAAGTGTTCGGTGGTAAAATAATTCCTGCTCCAGAGTTGATGCATGGCAAAACCTCTCAGGTGTCTCACACTGGAGTGGGGGTTTTCCGGGGATTAGAAAATCCTCTAACTGCCACCAGGTATCATAGTTTGGTAATCGAACGTGAGACTTGTCCAGATGTGTTAGAAATCACCGCTTGGGTCGAAGATAACACCATTATGGGAGTGCGACACCGGAACTATCCTCACATTCAGGGCGTCCAGTTTCACCCAGAGAGTGTCCTGACATCTTCAGGAAAACAGTTATTGCGAAATTTTCTCCAACAGTTACAGTCAAGAGCATAATTAATGAAACGACGACAGTTGATGGGCTATGCTGGGGCGGGGTTGGTAACAGCTTTAGTTACTACCTTGGGTTCTGAATCTCAAGCTGACGCACAATCTAGCGGTTTATCAGTTAAGTGGTTGGGTCATACTTGCTTTCTTTTTACTGGTGGTGGTGCGAAAGTTCTTGTCAATCCATTTCGGTCGGTCGGTTGTACAGCTGGGTATCGTCCCCCAAAAGTTGCAGCTGATTTGGTACTGATTAGCAGCCAACTGCTAGATGAAGGTGCTGTGGATGTACTACCGGGAAATGCAAAACTCATCTATGAACCAGGAGTTTATGAGTTTAAAGGTATTAAATTCCAAGGAGTTGCCATAGACCACGATCGCAAAGGTGGTAAGCAGTTTGGCTCAAATACCGCTTGGAGTTGGAAGCAAGGCGGAATCAATATCCTACACTTAGGTGGAGCCGCTGCACCCATTTCCATTGAGCAAAAAATCTTGATGGGGCGTCCCGATGTGGCATTTATTCCAGTGGGAGGCAGTGCAAAAGCCTACAATGCTGAGGAAGCAAAGCAGGCTCTTCAAGTATTAAATCCCAAGTTAGTGATTCCGACTCATTACCGTACACAAGCGGCTGATGCTGCTAAATGCGATCTTTCGCCATTGGATAATTTTCTGACCCTGATGCAAGGTATGAAAGTGCGACGTAGCAGTGCAGATAGTATTTCTATTAGCCCTAAAGATTTGCCGGAGAATGGGGAAATTCAGGTTTTGAGTTACAAATTTTGAATAAAGGGGACTGGGGATTGGCGACTAGGAAAGAAGCAGAGGAAAGAAGCAGAGGAAGCAGGGGGAAAATAATGACTCCTGCCTCCATCTCCTGAATTCAGGATTCTGAATTCTGAATTCTGATTTTAGAACGTATACCACTCTCCGGTCAGCTTATCTGCATCGCTGATGGGAGTCTCAACTGCTGTCGTTTCATTTATAGTCCAAATGTTGTCTGTACCTGCTGTCTGATCGCGCCAGTAGATATCAGTCTTGCCATCGCCGTTGAAATCGCCAAGAGATGGTGTCAAGGCCGCGTTATTAGCTGGTAAGAAAGCTTCAGTTGCAACTGTTGTGCCATCCATCAACCAAGCTGTGTTCGCACCTGTGGTTCCATTGTGCCAGAAGATATCGGTCTTGCCATCACCGTTGAAGTCGCCAATTTTGGAAGTCCAGGATGAGTCAAGTGTAGCCAAAGCACCTTCTGTGACTAAGATACCATTCATTGTCCAAACCTTGTTCTCACCTGTTTGGGCGTTTCTCCACAGAATGTCTGTCTTAAAGTCGCCGTTGAAATCACCAAGGCTAGAAGTCCAGGCGGCATCTTGTGATTGTAGAGCAAATTCAGTCTTTTGCGTACCATCCATAAACCAAGCGGTGTTATCGCCTGTTGTGGCATTGCGCCAGAAGATATCGCTCTTGCCATTGCCGTCGAAATCAACAATGGTAGGAGTTAGTGCTGTGTCTGTAGGGTCTAGAACAGTTGCATTCAGAACAGTGGTGCCATCCATTTCCCAAATAGCATTCTCGCCAGTTGTGGCATTATGCCAGAAGATATCGGTTTTGCGATCGCCATTGAAATCTCCAATCTGAGGACTCCAGGCTGGATCGACGCTACTTAGAGCAGCCGCACTACCAACTCTAGTGCCATCCATCAGAACAATGCTATTCTCACCGGTTGTTTTATTGCGTAATAAGAAGTCGGTTTTGCCATCAGCATTGAAGTCAGCAATTTTGTAATCATAGGCAGATAGGTCAAATTGACCCAAAGAACCCTGTTCGATAACTTTTGTGCCATCCATCAACCGAATGATAATCTCACCTGTTGAAGAATTGACCCAAACTTTGTCTGTTTTACCATCACCGTTAAAGTCAGGAGTAATCGCCGCACTAGTTAAGTAAGGATTAGGATTGGGATTTGCTGACGTTTTAACAGGCGCAGTCACCGGTTGACTTTCTAGTGCTAGTGAAGAACTCTTATTTCCAAACCCCAAATCATAATTTAAACTCTTAAGAGAAGTTGTCAAGATTTCTGATTTTGCAAAAGAATCTGATGCTAATCGAGATGTATTCAAAGCTAAGGGTGAAGAGTTTTGACTTTCAGGCATGGTGAATTTTTATTATTGGCTGCCATATTTTTTTAACTTTTTTTGGCAATCTCTTTCTGTAACGAAATAACATTTACCTGGGTTTCAACATTTCTTTATAACTATTTTTTATTTATTAATGTCACTCTTTGAAGATAATTATCTGTTTTTTTAAACTATAACTCGGAAATTTTCAAGTTCTAGATAAGCAATTGTAAAATATGTTTTGTAATTTATATATGATTATTTATAGATAAAAAAAAGATTATTTTATCTATTTTCTTTGACATTTAAATGTTGTATCAAAAATCTGCTTGTATATTTAAGAGACTATTTATAAAGTAAATATGTAAGGATTCAGGTCAGAGGGTATTGACACATCTTCTCTCTAATTTTCGCATCCTTAATCCTGACTCCAGCATTATTGACTTGAAGACTTATTATCGTAGGTTTCGATATTTCCATAAAGTATTAAAAATACTTCACGAATTTCCTGAGCCTATTTTATTAACCCAGATTCTTGCCCAGATTACTTCTTTAGGACGTATTCATACCGTTTCCACAGGTATTGAACCCTCGTAAATTGGCTAAGGTATTGTATAGAGAAAATGCATTCTCCACTGCAATCGCACCCAATCAAAAAACAAACCCCGTGCTACAAGACGTAATACGGGGTGTTATTTGAGGTTTATTGGGAATGGGTTGTTAATCGAGTTCTTCGTACATTCATCCCTCTTTTAACGTGTCTTGTAGCTTGTGGTAGGTGTCTAGGGATAGGTGTGATAGCAGATAGGTTTAGGGCGTTCTTTACCTTCCGCAGGATTATTAAAGCGTTTCTCAATACTTAGCATATATGCAATAATTTTAAATCTTTTTTGGAGAGATTTTTAACTTGGTTGAAAATTTAACACCAAACTGCAATCCTAGTTCTAGTTCAGCTTCCCAGTTTAAGTTGTGCTTTTCACAAGCTTCAGAAAATTTTTCATAAACTGTACCAACTAGTTCACTTATGCTTTCAATCGCTTCATCACGATCTAATAAAAATGATGCTATTATAATCTCTTCTTTTATTAAAGAACTAGATTCTGATTCTTTAATTTTATCAACTAAAACTATATTTGGCTCTAAAGAAATTAATTTTAGTTTTTTAGATTCACTCATTACTTTTCCTACAAACTAATAATTGTTAACTTTTAAATTACGCTTAACTCACATGGATCATCTATCTTTATTTCACAAAATTCTACGTATTTTTGAGGATAATTCACATTTAAATGAATATCTTGTATGGCACTTGCTCCTAACAAACCTACAATATTATATTTACCATACAAATCTCCCATATTAATAATTGCAACTTTACTAGGTCCTAAAGATAGACTATTATCACTACTTCCAATTATTATGTTATCAACTTCTCCTTGTCTAACATCAGAACTTCCATTTGCTCCATGACATTTTACATTTTTTAAATTATTTACACCTAATAATTTTGCAAAATTCTCATTTATTACAGTTATTTCAGCTGCTGTATCTATTAGTAAATCGACAATTTGTCTAGTTTGTTTTCCCTGTATTCTAACTGGAATTACACAGAGTTTTATTGCATTAAAAGTAGGATCAGTTGCTAGATCATATTTAACAGAGTTTAATTTAATAGTTTCAGCTAAAGGATGTGCTACTGTCTTTTGTTCTATTTCTATTTCCATGATTTTTGCTTTAATTATCAACAACTTAGTTTTTTAAACTTGCTTTAATTTTTCATTCTCTATTAACTCTAACACTCTGTCAAAATAACATAGTAATATTGTTAAATATACATTATCTTTGTCATCATTTTCAATGATAATCTTTTCAGATTCATTATTAATTACTCCTGTAAAAAAAGTGTATATATCTCCACTCAATTGACTGATATTAGCAATTAATTTATCCAAATCTTTATCATAAAATAATACTTGTCCTTTGGATGGAAAACTATTTAAAAATTGCGTAACTTTAATGGTTATCCATTGATTAGGATATTCTTTTTTTATTTCTGAAATTGTTAAGTATTTTGGAGGTTCTTGTATAGCAAGAGTTTTGACAATAGATTTTTTGATAGCAGTGAAAAATGATTTTACACTTTCAGTATTTATGGTTTTGTATTTTGATTTCAACTTGTCTACTTCATGTAACAACTCATAATTTTCAGTAACTATGGTAAGAGTAATTATTTCAAAAATCAACTTCATAGTCGGCTTAAACACACTTATTTCATCTTGTTTTTTAATTTCAAAAGATTGAATGGCATTTTCAATAATCTTATCTGAATTAGTTACTATTATCTCTACTATTTTTTTCTGATGTTTATCCTTCTTTGGATTTTTTAGGAACTTATTTAATTCAGTTTTACTTGTAATAATAGGATATTGTTTTGAGTTTATTTGATACTCATTATAACTTTTTTTCGTTTGTTCTTTACCTATTTCTGCTGAATCATGATTCATATTTTAGATATCCCTATCAAACTAATACTTAGCTTAAATGCTTACAGTTTAATATTGTTACTATAAGTTTTAAACAGTAAATATATTGTATGTTTAAATATAAAAGTATTGAAAAAACAATATTTATAATTAAATACTTATTTTTGCGCTTCTCACTTTATTTGACAATAGTCTATGTCTATAATATTGTCAACTGCAATTATCCTGTAATATACAAAAATTTTTAAAGCCATTTGGTTTTTATTTAGAGTACACGTAGTAATTCTCACACGAAAAAAGCTGTAAAACAATGATTTTTATCAGCTATAACTGTTATCAGTTTTACAAACTTAAATGCAGGACGAATTATAATATGGTCTTACTAGCCGACTTCCATAATTCCAATGGATTTATAGAAACCTGTCAAATAGTAGAAGAATCGAAAGATTATCTATATAACACTACACACCGTAAAAACCTTATTCCAGATAAACACTATTGAATTTTTAACAAAGTTTGGGCGTTTAAGTCCCCTGCTTCAATATTCATAGCGGGACTTAAAAATTTTTGAGGCAGAAATAAGCCTCAAGTCCATGCAGGGTAAGGAAAATACACCAAAGGTTCAAAAAGACTTGAAACCTAGATATATCAAGAAACTAGGCAAAACGATTATCATGATTTCACAAGTTTATTGGATGATATTCGTAGTCTTTACTGAGACGACGATAGCGACCTAACCATGCAAGTGTACGTTCCACAACCCAACGTCGAAGCAATACTTTAAAGCCTGAAGTGTCATCAGAGCGTTTAACAACCTCCATTGCACAGCCAATAAAATACCTGGCCCAATCAACTAGTTTTCCAGTATATCCGGCATCTGCCCCAATTCAATGCAGCGTCAAAGTCTCTCTGTATATACGTTTGATAGTTTTTTGTAGCTATTTTTTGTCTAAGAGGGTGTTTATAAAATAATTATTAAGCAGTTGAGCGACTCTGATTACGGGCTAATCGACGTAACACTTAGATACGTCATAGCGGCGTATTGGGGAATTGTTATCCAAAATATTTCAATTTTTCCTAGTTCCCACAACATCTCTTGCTGTTTTTTATAAGGCATGTGTGCATAATTGTTTACCCATCCTAAAAACGCCTGTAATCTAACTCCTAAATCTTGCCCTGGAAAGATATCTGGCGACCATGAGGCTGTTTGTACATTTCTACAACACTCACACACGCAGGTATGACGTTGATATTTGACTATTTCAATGGGACGTTCTACAAGAAAATCAGTATGTGTAAACACCATTAACTCATCTTTCTTGGTTACGTAAGCGATCGCTTTTTTTATCATGGGTTGAGTAGACATATTTTTTACTGTGTGTTGTTAAATTTATGAAATACCAAAATTTAGATAAAATAAACGTTTAAAAATTATTGAACTTTCTGAATATCCTAAATCATTCGATAACAACAAGATTTACAACTTGTTTAAAAACTAGGAAATATGAGTATTTCGAGATAATTGATTATTCTCCAATGATTTATCACTTAAGTAGAAACAAATATTGGTTAGAATAACTTAGATTAGCAACTATTCAGAGGCATAATCTGTGCATACTCTGGTTGTCAAAAGTGTAAAATAACACAATACTTTCATAAATACATCAACTATGCAAGCAGAATATCGGCAACGTCGCGAGCAGTTAATGGCAAAAATTGGTGATGGGACAGCCATTTTTCGCAGTGCGCCAATGGCAGTGATGCACAACGATGTCGAGTATGTTTATCGCCAAGAAAGTGATTTTTTTTACTTGACTGGTTTTAATGAGCCACAAGCAGTAGCAGTGTTAGCGCCGCATCATTCAGAACATCGGTTTGTGCTATTTGTCCAACCGAAGGATCGCGAAAAGGAAGTATGGACTGGTTATCTTTGTGGGGTAGATGCAGCCAAGGAAATTTATGGTGCTGATGAAGCTTACCCGATTAGCGAGTTAGATGAAAAGTTGCCGCAGTATTTAGAAAAAGCCAGCCGGATTTACTATCACTTAGGACGCGATCGCAATTTTAACGACCAAATCCTGAAACATTACCAAAGTTTACTGCGGACTTATCCAAAGCGCGGTACAGGGCCGATCGCTATTGAAGATACTGGCCCTGTCCTCAACAGCATGAGATTGATTAAAAGTGAAGCTGAGGTGGAATTGATGCGTCAAGCAGCTGCGATCGCAACTGTTGCACACAATTATGCCCAAGAAATCGCCGCACCGGGACGTTATGAGTACGAAATCCAGGCGGAGATGGAACGCATCTTTCGAGTCCGAGGCGGAATGGGGCCTGCTTATCCTTCCATTGTGGCTTCTGGTGTAAATGCTTGCGTACTCCACTACATTGAAAATAATCGTCAAATGCAGGATGGAGAATTACTGCTAATTGATGCTGGTTGTGCTTATGGTTATTACAACTCTGACATTACCCGGACATTTCCCGTAGGTGGTAAATTTACGCCAGAACAAAAGACGCTGTATGAGATTGTTTTGGAGGCGCAAAAACAAGCGATCGCTCAAGTCCAACCAGGTAATCCCTTCAAATTAGTTCATGATACAGCAGTGCGCGTTCTCACAGAAGGTTTAGTCGAACTTGGCATTCTCAAGGGTGAAATTGATAAGTTAATTGAAGAAGAGAAATACAAGCCATATTATATGCATCGCACCAGTCATTGGTTAGGTTTAGATGTCCATGATGTCGGTGTTTATCAGCATGGTGAAGACAAGCCACAGATTTTACAACCAGGTCAAATTTTGACAGTGGAACCGGGACTATATATTGTGCCAGATACTAAACTAGCAGAAGACCAGCCACAGACCGATCCTCGATGGGTTGGGATTGGCATTCGGATTGAGGATGATGTGTTAGTTACACCTGGGGGACATGAGGTGTTAACTGCGGGGGTTCCCAAAGCTGTAGATGAAATCGAAAGATAAAAAATCGGGATGGTAAACATCATCCCTAAGAAAAGCCCTGGCGATTGAAATCGCGCGCCAGTTGCTCATGGGGGAAACCCCCAAGACCTCACTGGCTTGGCTATACAGACAAAACCCACCTCCGTGGGTTTAAGATTTAAAACCCTTGATTTTGTATTAGTCCACGGAGGTGGACAATGCTACTGTAGCCGCGACTTCCAGTCGCCCAATACTTTTAGGACTTACGCTTTAAAACTCCACTTCTAAAGGAAAAATTGCGGTGAAAGTAGAACCAACGCCTACCTGTGAGGCAAGATTAATTTGGCCTTGCAATAGTTTTACTAAACGCGAGACGATCGCTAACCCCAATCCTGTACTATCAGGAAGATAAGGGCGATCGCTAGAACTCACGCGAAAGTAAGGTTCAAATATCTGGTCTTGGTTTTCGGGTGCAATGCCTACTCCAGTGTCAGAAACTGCGATCGCCCATCTCTGCTTCTCCAATACCTGACACATGATGATAATAGTCCCCGACTCTGTATAACGAATCGCATTACTAAGAAGATTTGTAACAATTTGTTGCAATTGAAAAGAATCTGTGATTAATTTTTCAGGGATGCGATCGCAATCGACTACGATTTGTAAATTTTTTCCCGCAGCTAAGGGTTCCAACATTTCACACACATTACCGATTAATTCACGCACATCGGTAGGTGCTAATTGAAGTTTAATCTGACCAGCGTCATAGCGCGAAAGTTCTAGTACATCATTAATTAGATGAAGTAACTGTCTACCATTGCGTAGTACGCGTTCAATATGTTCTAGATTGGTAAAGCTGTCTTTAATCTCAGTCTTTCGTCGTTGCTGGCGTAAAAATAGATCCGAATAACCAATAATGGAAGTTAGAGGATGTTTCAATTCGTGGGCTAGTTGGGAAAGATACTCTTGATTAGCGCTAATTAGCCGCGTGAGTTCTTCATTATGGAGCGTTAGTGATGCTTGCAACTTCTGTAATTCCCGCAAGCGTTCCTCAACATAACTCTTAAAACATCGAGCGATCGCTTCGTCTATAATAGCGTCAATCAAACGCATGGAACGAATTATCTCTGAGGGGATTCCCTTTAATAAATCTTCTTGTAGAGCATCAAATATTACTGTTCGCAGCAGATGATATTCTCTAGCAATTTCTGCTGGATCAAAACCTTGTTCGGCTCGAATCGCTCCATGCTGAAAACTGGCAGTAACCATTGATTGAATATCATTCTCTTGAGATTTTGAAAGCACTGTCACCATAGCTTTCAAAACATCAGGAATGTGATCCTTTACCGCTGTATAAGATAGGTCATCAGCACTTTCAATCCGTCTATCCTTGCGAACTGCTAAAATCCATTTATCAAGGATGGTGTCTGTTTTTTCAGCCAGGAGTTGACTAAAATCCATTATGTTAAATTCAGCTAGGAGATAGATGAGTAAACTTCCATATGCAAATAGTTTAGCGACTAGAGTCGTGTTTTACCAAAATTAGTAATATCTTTCACCTACCAAAAGAAATAGATTTTACAGATTATGTTATGGGTGAAACGAGTATCCGTACATAGAGCTTAAAAAGTATAATATATATCTTAACGTCATCAATCTAAATCTAGCAGTTAACAGCCTTGTGACTTGATTGACAAAATTATTTAACTTACTGTGCAAGGATTTGATTCACAAGATAACCAAAATTATCAATTTTCTGGATTAGCGAAAAGTTAGGATAGGTAGTTGATTTAAGTAACAAAATAAACAACAACTATCAGAAGACAGATACTTTTACTGAAGTATCTATGTTAGATTATATATATCAATGTTATAATGCACATAACTTAGTATTTACTTAGAGTAAGTCAGCCTAATCCAACAGATCATAGTGCGTGATGTTGGAGCGGAGGAACCAAATTGTGGGGCGTATCTCATAGAAAGTGAGGAGTTAGGAATTAAATAAAATTTAGTAACTCATAACTCATAACTTTCTTTAGAAGGGCATCTCTCAGCCCTAGCCCGTCAGCTAACTTCGTAGGCATTGGGAGGAGACTGAAGAGACGGGATTTTTATAATCTTCCGATCTCATTCAGTGTCCAAGGCTGGTACTGCTCAAATTTTTGTACCTGCACTTAAACCTGTTGAGGTCGTAAATGATATTTCAACTAAACTTAGCAGCGATCGCAGCGATCGCTGGACAAGCCGCTTGGAAAAAGACAAAACCTGTCATCTTTAGAGATGTCTTCATATTACCTCTATTAGGCTTCTTGGGAATAATAGTGTTGTGGTGGATTATTGCACTTGCCAATCATGAATTGATGCCCACCCCACCAGAAGCGCTAATCGCGAATCTAGACTATATCTTAAATCCCTTCTACCAGAGAGGCCCAGGCAATTTAGGAGTTGGTTGGTTATTGATAGCAAGTCTGCGTCGGGTATTACTGGGCTTTTTGTTAGGTGCGGTAGTAGCGATTCCTCTGGGGTTTCTAATTGGAATGTCCAGACCGGCAATGCTAGCGTTTAATCCGATCGTGCAAATTTTTAAACCTGTATCGCCCTTAGCTTGGCTGCCCATCGCCTTAGCAATTTTCAATTTGGCAGATCCTTCCGCCATTTTTGTCATATTCATAACTTCCCTATGGCCGACAATTATTAATACCGCTTTAGGAGTTTCTAGCGTTCCCCAAGATTATTTAGATGTGGCACGAGTTTTAGAAATGCCGCGTTGGCGAAGGATTACAAAAATAATTTTGCCTGCAAGTTTGCCGTATATTTTTACCGGCTTACGAATTAGTTTGGGAATAGCTTGGTTGGTCATCGTCGCCGTAGAAATGCTCACAGGCGGTGTTGGTATCGGCTTTTTTGTCTGGGATGAATGGAGTCGCTTAAATCTAAGTTCAGTATTTTTAGCCGTTTTCATCATTGGCTTAACTGGGTTAATTTTAGATTACGCTGTGGGTAAAATCCAAGAATTTGTCACCCATCGCCCTACAACTTCCAACTAACAAAATTTAGCTGCATTCAAAACAGCAAAATGTCACAATACTCTGCACCTGGAGCGTGAGTAATTAATCACCAATGGAGCTACAAGAATGGGTGATAGTAACTGGACTCGACGAGATATTATCAAGGGAATAGGAGCAACAACGGCGGGAATGGCACTGTCCTCCTGTGGCATTTCAGGAGATAGATCCGCCAAAGGATTGACCGAAGAAGCTTTAGCTGTGCAACCAGTAGTTAAAAGTGGCGACCTAGAAAAATCCGATCTGACAGTTGGTTACGTTCCCGTTAATGATTGTGCGCCATTTGCGATCGCCTGGAAAAAAGGCTTCTTCCGCAAATATGGTTTGAACGTCACACTCAATCGCGAAGCCAGTTGGGCAACTTCCCGCGACGGTTTAATATTTGGTCGTTTGGATGCCTCACCCGTAGTATCCGGTGCCGTCACCAACGCCAGAATTGGTGCCGAAGGCGCACGCCATGCCCCCTTGTGTGCAGCCATGACCATTCATCGCCACGGTAACGCCATGACGATGAACAAAGCCATGTGGGATTTTGGGCTGCGTCCGTGGTACGAGTATCAAGAACAATATGGTGATGGCGCGCTAGAAGCCTTTGGGCGCGATTTTCGAGGCTACTTTGACAAGCAGCCGCCAGAAAACAGAGTTTGGGCGGTTGTTTTAAGTTCCGCCATTTACGAATACTTTATCCGTTACTTATCCGCCGCCGCAGGTGTTGATCCGCTTAAAGAGTTTCGCGTCATCATCGTTCCGCCCCCCCAAATGGTAACAAACGTGCGGATTGGTGCCATGCAAGCTTATATGGTTGCAGAACCCTGGAATACACGAGCAATAACAGGTAACGAAAACATCGGCTTTACCTTCGCACAAGGTAAAGAAGTCTGGTTGGGACACCCAGATCGTTTATTGGGAGTAATGGAATCTTTTATTGATAAATATCCCAAAACCTATCGTTCCCTAGTCAAGGCGATGATTGAAGCTTGCCAATATTGCAGCAAAGCAGAAAACCGCCAAGAAGTAGCTGAACTGCTAACAGAACGTTCCTTTACAGGTGCTAGACCCAAAAAGAAAGATGCCCCAATCGCGAAATTTACCAGTCCCGGAATTCTCGGCAACTACAACTATGGCGGCTTTGATGGCAAAGACCGCACCATCAAAGCTGCTGACACCACGATTTTCTTCGATATTCCTGACAACCTTCCCAAACAGCCAGGAGAACACTCCACATTCTTATGGAGATCCAGAAGCATCTGGTTAATGACACAAGCAGCGCGGTGGGGACAAATTCATGAATTCCCTAAAAATGCCGAAAAACTTGCCGAACAAGGTTGGAGAACAGATTTATATCGGGAGATAGCATCAGAAATGGGCATCCAATGTCCCAAGGATGATTACAAGGTCGAACTACCAGAAGTATTTATAGATAAGAAAGGCTTCGACCCCAGCGATCCGGTGGGTTATCTGAATAGCTTTGCCATCAGGGCTAACGCTCCCACTCGTTTTTTCATGTCTTAAATCCCAAGTTTAAATATTGATTGACTAAATTATTTCCGGAGCCTTTGATGATGGAATATACCTCATTACCGATTAATACTCAGAACAAAGTTCTGCCCCGCCCTGGATTTTTAGAAATTGAAAATTTAATCAAGTCTTATCCGACACCAGATAAAGATAACTTTGTGGTTTTAGATGGGGTTAATCTAACGATTGGTGAAGATGAATATATTTCTGTAATCGGTCACTCAGGTTGTGGGAAATCAACTCTACTAAAGATAGTAGCTGGTTTAGAAAAAGCCACTTCCGGCTCAGTCAGGCTAGATGGGAAAGAAATTCGTCAGCCGGGAGCCGAAAGGATGATGGTATTTCAGAACTATTCACTGTTACCTTGGTTAACAGTGCGAGAAAATATCCGTTTAGCCGTAGATGAAGTGTTAAAAAATGCTAATCGCGCTGAAAAAATCAGCATTGTAAATCAACACTTGGCAATGGTAAACTTGACGGCGGCGGCTGACAAATATCCCGATGAAATTTCTGGAGGTATGAAACAAAGAGTAGGTATTGCCAGAGCCTTAGCAATTCGTCCCAAAATGTTGCTAATGGATGAACCTTTTGGGGCGCTAGATGCATTAACTCGTGGTAAATTGCAGCGGCAGGTATTGGATATTTGGGAAAATAATCGTCAAGCAGTGATGATGATTACCCACGATGTAGACGAAGCAATTTATATGTCCGATCGCATCGTTTTGATGACCAATGGCCCATCTGCTAGTATTGGGGAGATTTTAGAAGTTCCTTTTGAGCATCCACGCGATCGCGCCGCCATGCGAAACTCAAAAGAATATTTTGAACTCCGCAACCACGCCTTAAATTTCCTCGATCGATATTTTGCCCAAGACGAGTAAATTAGATTATCATTTTTTTAGTGGGTAGCCTAATTCAAATTCATGAAAGCTGGATTTGGAACGGAGGAACCAATGTTTGGGGCGTATCTCATAGAAAGTGAGGAGTTAAGAGTTAGGAATTATTAATATTAACTCAGCACTCAGCACTCAGTACTGCTAAGAGAGAGACACCTTCCAGTCTTAGCCCGTCAGCTAACTCCGTAGGCAATGGAAGGAACCCCCAAGACTTTGGCTGTAATACAGTTATTATTGGGGTTTCCTTGACTAATTTAAGATTTTAAATTTTGGTTATCGTCACTCAATCTAAAATCCAAAATCCTTCGACTGAGGGACTTGTGCCGAGCGGAGCCGAGGTAAGCCGAAGTCCAAAATCTAAAATTGGTCGCCCTGCTTCTCATTGCTAATTCATTTCATTAGGAGAAGTAAAGCTGTGCAAATTAAGCCAATGCTAGCACGTCTGCAAAGTGCCACAGGCCGAGATGACTTAATTGAACAAATGGTACTATTGCCAGAACCAAACAAACCTTTCTCTAAAAAACCTCAAAAGGCGAAAGCAGTTAATCTAATTGTTGCTTATGACGCATCTCCCAACAGTCATACGGCCTTAGATATTGCCTTTTGGATTGCCCACCAAACGCGTTTGGCCACCAATACAGAAGTTACAGTTCAAGCCGTTTATGTAGTAGAAGATAATCAAAGCAATCAGTATCCAAATATCTTAAGCTTTCCCCAACAACAGTCTTCATTAGAATGTCAAGTTAGTGAAGTATCAAAGTCTGTCACACAGGTATTAACTCTACCTAAATTACAGACAGCGATCGCTCCCCTACAACAAGCAGATATAATTCTCTGGCAAGCCCGAAGTCTGGCTGAAGAATGGCAGGGTTCTTTCAAATCTCATTTACGGTTTGGCTCCATTGCCATAGAACTTAAGAAAGTTGTTGAATCAGAAACTGCCGATATTCTATTTTTAGGTTGCAACTCTGTCAATCATCCGATGATTGAGGCTCTAGGTTCTAATTTTCCCTGTGCTGTTTTAGGTATTCCCAGTTGTATTGATGAATAATCGCTGTTTAAAATTTCAGTAATTTTTATCAAATTGTGGTCAGAAAAAAGTCACCTATTTGTAGGTGACTTTTTTCGCTAGCAAGTAAACAATTCAACTTCGGGAGATTAGGGTGTGGAAAACTGGCAAGCAATCCTCAGTATAGTCACATTTATTGGTGTTATTGTCTTGGTCATGACGGAATGGGTACATCTCACCATTGCGGCATTACTGGGAGCATTGTTATTAGTTTTTAGCAACGTCATGACTTTACAAGAAGCTGTTGGTTACATCGGCAACAGTCATGGAACACTCGGTTTATTCTTTGGAGTTATGGTGTTAGTACGGGCTTTTGAACCTACCAAGATATTTGATTATTTAGCTACTCAAATGGTACTCATAGCTAGAGGACAAGGCAAACGTCTACTACTTGGTATTGTGGCTATTGTGACACCGATCTGTGCAGTCTTACCAAATGCCACAACAGTCATGTTGCTAGCACCTTTAATTCCACCAATGGCGAAGGAAGTTGGGATAAATTTCGTACCATTGTTGATTTTAATGGTATTTGTTGCTAATAGTGCTGGATTGCTAACTTTAGTTGGAGATCCCGCGACATTTATTGTTGGTGATGCTGTGAATATCAGCTTTACAGATTATTTGTTGGAATTAAGTTTAGGAGGAGTAATTGCCATTGTCATAGTGATTGCAACACTACCATTTTTATTCCGTAAAATTTGGAATACACAATTAGATAATCTTGAAGAACTGCCACACCCCCAAATAAATCATCCACGAGCTTTAAGCCTTGGTGCAGTTATTGTATTTTTCGTTCTGATATTTTTTGTGATTGGAGAAACTTTACCTGTTCCCATCTCGCCTGCTGCCGCAGCTTTATTAGGAGCAGCTTTAGCTTTGCTTTTATCTCACCATAGCAATATAGATTCAGTTAACAACATTTTACGAGATGTAGACTGGAGTACATTAATATTTTTTATGAGCATTTTTGTGCTAATTGGGGGGCTAGAAAAAACAGGTGTAATTAATGGCTTATCAGGAATATTGGCAGTAATTTTAGGAAAAAATATTATGCTAGGTTCCCTAGTTTTATTATTTTTTGTGGGTCTATTGTCCAGCGTAGTGCCAAATATTCCTTTAGTGGTGGGGATGGTGCCTTTACTCAAACAATACATTGTTACTGTCGGATTAGCACCCGCCGAAGTTCTTGCACAAGATTTTCAAGGACAGTTTCCGCCAGAAGTATTACCACTGTTTTATGCAATGATGTTTGGTGCAACTTTGGGAGGTAATGGCACACTTGTGGGTGCATCATCTAACATCGTAGCCGCCGGAATTTCTGAGCAGCATGGACGGCGCATCTCGTTTAAAACTTTTCTACACTACGGTATTCCGGTGATGCTATTACAACTAGTAGCTTCGGCTTTGTACATATTGGTTCGCTTTTTGCTCTAAGTCTAATTTATGTCGAAATACTGCCTCCTGCTTTAAATTTTTCTTCCTATTAAGTATCTACGTATAAATAAATTTAAAGTTTGTAGTTAGGACTTTAGTCCTGATAATCCTTGCTCTGAGCGATAAATTGCTCACTACAAACTAGGAGTTTATTTTATATTGAATTATGTCTACCTACTTACCACTTGTCATGCTGAGAAATAAGTTGGTGTGGCATCTGGAAAATATTATTTAGGATTTCATTTTACAAATAATATAGTTCAAATAAAGTTACATCATTGAATAAGCAATTAATAATTAAAAATGAGCAGTATATAATTAATCTTATGTGCCAATTAAATTATTTTTTTTATCAATAGACAGTAAAAGTTATATCTTCCGCTGGATATAGCTTTCAGCCCTTGGAGAGATGCTTTAAACAGTTAAATTCTACGATTCTGAGCTAAAGAGTTAGGTATTGCCATAGGTACAAACATAATAAATACTAAGAGTTGCTTCTCAAGAAATTCTTAATTCCCCCAAATTTAAACTTAGTAGGTAGAAGGAAATCCAATGTTCCAAAATACGGAAATCATGGTGGGACTCTATAAACCACTATTGTGGTTAGCACAGGTTCCATTAGAACGCTCTAACGTCACACCAGAACAGGCGTCAGTTCTCATTTCGGGGCCGCGCTTTTTTGTGGCTTTAATCTCCGGCGTGATTCTTGCCTTTGCTTTCCAATTAGTTCTAACTAATCTCTCCCTTGCAGCCGGTATTTCCTACCTGGGGCACTCATCTGACTCGGATTCAGATAATGGGGAAGTCGGAAGTTTGGGCGGCAGCATTCGCAAAATTGGCACAGCAGTAGGGATTTGGACATTAATCACTGTGACTGTAGCCTTATTAATCGCTTCTTATCTAGCAGTAAAATTGAGCCTTGTAATCTCAGATCGGGGATTGGGAGCAACTCTCGGTTTGGTGATTTGGGGTGCTTACTTTTTGCTTCTAGTTTGGGTAAGTTCCACCACCGTAGGCTCCTTAATTGGCTCAGTTGTCAATACGGCAACATCTGGCTTTCAGGCGATTATGGGGACTGCGACTGCCGCACTAGGTGCGAAAGCTGTGAATAGCCAAGTGGTAGCTACAGCTGAAGCCGCCGCCGCCGCTGTCCGTCGAGAACTCGGAAGCGCCATCGATCCCGTAAGTATCCGGGAAAACATTGAAGATTACTTAGAAAAGATCCGTCCTCCAGAACTCGATGTATCGAAGATTCGGAGTGATTTTGAAAATTTACTCAACGATCCGCAATTAAAAGCGATCGCGGGGACTCCAGATATCCGCAACATCGACCGCCAAAAGTTTATCGAGTTAGTCAGCAGCCGCACCGATCTTTCCAAAAAAGACGTTAGTCGCATTGCTGATACCTTGTATAAAGTTTGGCAGCAAGTGGTAAGTCAGCAACCACCCACCGAAGACCGTTTGGGTGAGTTGATGGATTATCTGAAATCACTTCCACCAGGACAAAGCAAAACAGACGAACTCAACGCCAAGTTGGAACGGTTATTAGCAGAAAAGGGTGGTTCCAAAGAATCTGACCAAAAAACTGCTACCGGCCCAATTCAAAGTACACTCCAGCAAGGATTATCTGCTTTAACCGGCATTGTGTTGGGACGCACAGATTTGTCTGATTTGGATGTGGAAAAAATCTTGGGTAGTCTCACTTCTGCTAAAGATAAAGTCACCGAACAAGCAGATAAGTTAGGCTTGCCAACACCATCACAACCCTATAGCCCAATTCGGTCTGATGTCGAAAACTACCTGTACAATACTTATGCTTGGCAACTGAGTCCAGAAAGAATTTCCCAGGAATTTCATGATGTTATCTACGATCCAGCCGCCGATCCTGGAATTGTCCGTAGGGAACTAGAACGACTATCCCGCAATGATTTCGTCAAAATTTTGCAACAACGAGGATTGCTGACTCAAGGTCAAATTCAACGCATTGCCAATCAGCTAGAAACTGTCCGCCAAGAAGTGCTAGTAACAGTCAGAGCTATTGAAGAAAGAGATATAGTTCAAGACTTGCAACGCGCAGTAGAAAGTTATCTGCTCGTTACTCCCAAAGCAGATTTGACACCTGAAGGCATCGAGCAGAATTTTAAACCACTGTTGGAAGACTCAGAGGCAGATTATGAAACCCTGACATTGCGACTAGCACACCTTGACCGCCAAGAAATTCGGCAGATATTGCTACAACGTAATGATGTCCAGTTATATGAAGTAGATAGCATTGTCGATGAGTTGGAAAAACAACGCGATCGCGTCTTGGTAGAATCCAAAGGATTAGCAGAACAGGCACAATATCAAGCAGAAACCCTGTGGCTGAATGTAGAATCATATCTGCGTAACACAGGCAAATCAGAACTGAATCCTGATGGCATCCGCGCCGACTTCAAAAAGCTACTAGAAGATCCGCAAGCTGGAATTAGCTCAATTCGGGCGCGCTTGTCTCGCTTTGACCGCGATACCTTAGTGCAATTGTTGAGTCAACGGGAAGACTTGAGTGAAGATCAAGTTAATCAAATCATCAATGCTACTGAAGAGTCGTGGTACAGTATTCGCCACACACCCCAAGCTGTAGTCGATAAAGCTAAAGAGCAATATGATTCTGTGACGACAACGATCGCAGATTATCTCCGAAATACTGGTAAACAAGAACTCAATCCTGAAGGTATTCAGCGAGATTTGACCAAATTGTTTGAAAATCCCAAAGAGGGAGCCGTCGCACTGCGTCGTCGGTTGTCGCAGGTAGACCGGGATACACTGGTGAAATTGCTCAGTCAACGCCAAGACTTGAGTGAAGAACAAGTCAATGAAATCATTGATTCCACCCAGACTTCGATTCGTAACTTTGTGCGTGCGCCTCGTCGCCTAGCTAGCCGTACACAACAAAGAGCAGAAACATTCAAAGCTTATCTGGAAGATTATCTGCGCCAAACTGGTAAAGAAGAACTCAATCCTGAAGGTATCAAACGCGACTTGCAATTATTGTTGCACGATCCGCGAGTCGGAGTAGAAAGTTTTGGCGATCGCCTTTCCCAGTTTGACCGTGATACCATCATTGCCCTGCTGAAAATTCGGGAAGATATTTCTGATGAAGAAGCAGCACGGATTGCCGATAATATGGTGTCCGTAAGGGATCAATTTGTCGAACAAGTACGAAGCATTCAACGGGGCATTCAAGATGCAATTGACGGGGTTTTCGCCCGCATTCGTAACTATCTCAACTCCCTGGATCGCCCAGAACTTAACTATGATAGTATTAAGCGCGATATTCGCACAGTTTTTGACGATCCCCAGGCTGGTTTCGATGCCCTGCGCGATCGCTTGTCCTCCTTTGACCGTGATACCCTAGTGGCAATCATGAGTTCTCGTGAGGACATCTCCGAAGAAGATGCCAACCGAATCATCGACCAAATTGAACGGGCACGCAACACAGTATTACAACGTGCAGAACGCATACAGCACGAAGCCCAACGCCGCCTAGAACAGGTAAAGCATCAAGCACAGCGGCAAGCAGAAGAAACCCGCAAAGCCGCAGCTACAGCAGCGTGGTGGCTGTTTGCCACAGCATTCGTCTCCGCGATTTTCTCTGCATTAGGAGGAGCGATCGCTGTAGTTTAACAAGTTGTCTCCGCTAACTTTTCAGCCTCCCATTCTGGGAGGCTTTTCTATTTTAAGGACGTAGAGAAGAAAGTAAAGAAAGAAATACGTATTGGCGAATTTTGTGTAATACCAATTGAAAAAAATACGACAAATAGACCATTTGCAGAGATGCGATTCATCGCGTCTTTAGCCAAAGATGTGTTGCAATCATTAATTGAATTGGTATAAGTATGTCTTTCAATATAGTTATATATGAATATCCTTTATTGATCTAATCTCAGCAATTAGATGGGTGAAAATAGAATTGGTTTAATGTTTTAATATTATTAGATAACTTGCAATCAAACCTCAGCCTATAATCAATAAATCACTCCGTCATTTTTGTAAGTTAATCACTATTACCTAAGTAGCAATCTCAAACAATGGAAAATACATTAATTGATAAAACCTTCCGTGACAGCAATGGCAAAATTGTTTTGGCTGAAATGCCAAACCCACCACTGATTCTTTGGATAGTAGCTAGTTTGCTAACCCTAGTTTTTACAAGTGGTAAAATCAATACAGTGTTAGACTTTTTGGCAAATGGCTCCTTGTTTACTTGGGCGTGGATGGAGCTATTTCAAGGCGTTAATTATTTTCGCAGAGCGCTAGGTCTTGCCGTATTGATTGCTATGATCGTATATAAAATTCAGTAAAACTAAATAATTAAGTAACAAATAATACTAACAGAAGAGGAGTTTCTCAACTCCTTTTTTTTGTCCAAAGTTCAAAATGTGAATAAAGTCATACTTAAATTATGACTTTATTACCCTGTGTTTTATTATTCAGCAACTTAAACTTAGAGCAATACAGCAAATCAATTAACTAGTGCAACAAACAAAACTTCCTGTAAAGTTAACAGGTAAGAATATCTGTTCACAAATTATTGATAAATGCTGTATAAAACTCAAAAAAATTAATTGATGGAGATTTGAAAATGAAACGTATTTTATTAGCTACATTACTTGCTCTCCCATTTGCAATTTCTTCCTTGCCGTCACAAGCATCAGCAGCAGAAATCATTGTCAGACCCAATGTTCATAGAACTGCTATTGTGCGTAAACCTGTTGTCGTTCGATATCAACGAAAGTTAATTCCTGCACATTGGGAAACAGTACGACGCGGTAACAGATGGGTTAAAGTTAGAGTTCCTGCTCGTTATGTAAATGTCAGAGTTTAATATCTAAATAGAGGCTAACAACTTTAGTTGTTAGCCTCTATTAGTTAAGATTTTGTTGCTGAATAAGACTTAGAAGTAAATACAAGTAGCTGACATAAGTCAATTTAATCAACATGAATATATATCAAAATTCTCAGTTTTTTAAAAAACTTTTGATATTTATACTAGGAATTAGTTTAGTAACAGCCTGTGATTCCATTCAGGCTGATGAAAAAAGTATAACTAAAGACAAAATCTTGACTGGTGATAATTATGGAGAACTATACGATCAAGGTAAATTACGTACTTACTATTTTTACACTCCAAAATCTTATAATCTAGACCGCTCGATGCCGCTAGTTTTAGTGTTTCATGGAGATGATGGTAATGGTCAGTCTATCAGTAATGTGACCCGCTTCAATGAATTAGCAGAGCAAAAAGGATTTATTGTTGTTTACCCAGATGGAATTGACCAAAAATGGAGTCTTAGAGGTAACGCTCAAGGAAAAGTAGATGATGTTTTGTTTGTCAGTGCTTTGATTAATCATCTTCAGCAGCAACTTAATATTGATAGTCATAAAGTTTATGCCACCGGTTTTTCTAGAGGTGGCATACTTACCCAAGCACTGGCTTGTAAGTTACCCGATAAAATTGCTGGTTTTGCATCAGTAGCTGGTTCCCTCCCAGTTAGACTCAAACCTAGCTGCCAGCCTCAAACTCCCATATCGATGTTAACGATCAACGGTACAAACGATCGCGACGTACTTTATGAAGGTGATGACCACACTCAACGAGGAGCGCTAGTTTCGATCTCAGACATGGTAGAGTTTTGGCGATCGCACAATCGATGTACCTTATCAAATGTATCTCCGAATTTTTCTGAAGATAAAGTGAAAACCGCTATCTACACGGGTTGTAGTGGCAACTCCGAAGTCTGGCAGCTAGCGGTAGTAAACGGTGGACATTTCTGGCCTGGTGGTTCTTCAACTGACGAGAATCTAAACAAATTCAATGCCAAGCTGGGGCTGAACGCCAGTGAAACAATTTGGGACTTTTTTCAGCGTCACAGTTTATGAGTAGCTAATTTTTCAAACACCATTTTCCTTAAACCATGCCAAGAGGCGTTTCCAACCATCCTGAGCTTCTTGCTCGCGGTAGGAAGGGCGATAATCGGCAAAAAATGCGTGGGGTGCATTGGGATAGACAATAATTTTAGATTTGCTGCTGCTCGACTTTAAGCAATCGCGCATCTGCTCTACTGTATCAAGAGTAATACCTGTATCCTTGCCACCATAGAGTCCGAGAATCGGGACTGTCAGTTTTGATGCAATATCAACGGGATACTTGGGCTGAAGTTCGGTAGCATCACCCACAAGTCGCCCATACCAAGCTACACCAGCCTTCACCTGGGGATTATGTGCAGCATATAACCAGGTAATACGACCGCCCCAACAGAAGCCTGTAATTCCCAACTTATCGCCATTACCCTTAGCTGACTTCTTTGCCCACTCTACCGTCGCATCAAGATCGGATAACACCTGAACATCTGGTACTTTGGCGACAATTGGACGAATTTCGTCTATATTGCTTAACTTCGAGACATCGCCTTGACGCACAAATAATTCGGGTGCGATCGCTAAATATCCCAACCGAGCAAAGCGACGAGTGATATCCTGGATATGCTCGTGTACACCAAAGATTTCCTGGATTACCAGAACAATTGGGAAATTATCACCAGTAGCTGGTGCTGCTCTATAGGCAGGAATTTCGCCATCTTTGACAGGAATTTTCACTGCACCAGCTACTAACCCCTTGGCATCAGTAGTGATGACTCCGGCAGAAATGGGTTGTACTGCGAGGGCAAAACCTGTCGCCACTGTCGCTGTTGCAATAAATTTGCGGCGCGTTATTTCTTTCATCATCTCTACGTTGAATTACTAAGTTCCTTTATATTTAGGTTACTGTATGGTCAAATGCGCGGAGGGGTAGGTGTACAAATTTCACATCCGAAAAAAAGTACTTCTATCTCAACACCAGCAAGTGTTTCACCCTACTAATTGTCCAAATTCATCCGCGCAATCGCTGAAATGCTTACAAGAATTCAGTTTCAGCCTTCAACCTTTCCCAATACTCTTCCCAAAGAAATTCTCTAATGCTATGATTGCTCTAGAATCGCGCAACCGCACCTTGAAAACTAAATATAGCTTGGCTTTCAGGCTCCCGCTATTGCAATTAATCAAAATCCCTATTAGGGATTGAAACTACAATCTTCAAGCGCTTGATGAACAGGTTGAACAGGATTGCAATTAATCAAAATCCCTATTAGGGATTGAAACTAATAACTTCAAGTTCCCTAGCTAAATCAGAACATTGCAATTAATCAAAATCCCTATTAGGGATTGAAACCCCTATATGTAGTGATTCACCGCTATGTATGGGGGAATTGCAATTAATCAAAATCCCTATTAGGGATTGAAACTTGGAATTTAATTAATGGAGAGCAGTGTAGAAAATGCAATTGCAATTAATCAAAATCCCTATTAGGGATTGAAACTTTCAATAATATCTGCATCAAAGCAGAGGTAAAATGATTGCAATTAATCAAAATCCCTATTAGGGATTAAAACCTTTTTTACCGCCTACCTACTTTCCAATCCTCTCCACCGGATAACTGAGTTAAATTTTCAGCAACAACTGTGGGTAACTCCTTAGCTGAATAGGAATAAGTTAGCGCCAAAAACTTCAATGCAGTCTGAATAATTTGGTTCCTATCCACTATTTCAGACAGTTGGAATTGATTATATACTCCATTCATTACTTCATCGCTGGCATCAGCGATCGCATCTTCAATCACTTCCTCTTCTATCAAACTCTCCCACTCACCTAAATTAATATAGTAAGATTTTTTATTATCTTTGATATTAAGACTTTTGATTTCTCGGATTGAATTACGAATAGAATTTGCCCATGAACCAGTTAATCGTTGTTCTACTTGGTTCTTAATCAAATGAATTAGCAGAATTCTTAAATAAGCTTGGATATTCCGCAGAATAGCTTGTTTACTCATGCCTTCTAATTCGTCTACAATCGCTAAGGCATCTGCATAACGTCCTTCCAAAATACTCTTTTTGAGGTCTATTAGTTCCTGCGTCACTTTTTCTCTGCCTACCTGCTTAAGTACTATATAAAAACAACCTATACTTTATTAATAGCAGAGTCTTTTAGAGGATGTTTGAAAAATCCTTTTCTTGGTAGTAAAACGTTCTAGATCCCCCTAAATCCCCCTTAAAAAAGGGGGACTTTGAAAGGTTTCGCCCCCCTTTTTAAGGGGGGTTGGAGGGATCAATAAGTGCCTAAAATCACAGCCAACCACTTTTCAAACAACCTCTTAGCTCGACTTTATCCATTTTTTGGCAACACTCAAGCTGACGCTGAAATCTTTGTGGGGCGGTAGTTTTACTTTTTTGATTTCACCGAGAATAAGTGACATCGAAAAAGCTTTTGCTAAAAAGCTAGGATTTTTGCCGTATCAAGAGAACCAAGCTCTGAATTTTGGATAAAGTCGAGCTTAGCTGCCATTAATAAAGTATAGGTTGTTCACTTATTCGCCTGTATCACTTGCAAACTCCCACCCGCATATAAAGTAGACTTAATCACTTCAAAGCCAGTCTTAGCTAACAACTCAGCTAAATTAGTTTTCAGCAATTCCCAAGCTGTTTCCGTCTCAAATAACAACAAAAACACTGATATCCCAGGCCAAAATATCGGATTTGTTGGAGCGTGAAAATCCACCAACGTAAACACTCCTCCTGGCTTCAGCACCCGATAAACTTCATTAATAATTTTTCGTAATTGCTGAGGCTGCATCTCGTGTAATGCAACGCTGGTATGCACCACATCAAATAGATTATCTGCAAATGGCATTTCCTCGGCAAAAGCTTCTACATAAGAAGCTTCCGGTACATTTAGCCGCGCCCGTTGCAAAGACTTTGGTGAAGCATCCAAACCTGTTACGTTTTGTGAATTTTTTACTAAAAACTCCGTCGTTTGACCACTACCACAACATAAATCTAAAACCTGAGAATCTGAGTGAATTGTTAAGCCTTGCAAAGCAAGTTGCCGAAAACGGGCTTCACCACCTACACTTAAGGCTGCTAAACGAGAGATACCATCATATAACCACTGATAGCGGTAACTCCAATCTCTTAAAATTGTTGCCATTGCATATTTCCTTGCTATTAAGCTTTATATTTAATAAAGATATATTGTTAACATTAGTAAAAAACCTGAAAAGATTGGGGGAAAGTAACTGCTATGGGTCGTGTAGGCGTCTTATTACTCAATCTCGGTGGCCCTGATAAGCTAGAAGATGTAGGGCCGTTTTTGTACAATCTATTTTCCGATCCGGAAATTATTCGCCTACCATTTCGCTGGTTGCAAAAGCCCCTAGCCTGGTTTATTGCCACGCGGCGAACCAGAACATCTCAAGAAAATTATAAGCAAATCGGTGGTGGTTCACCATTGCGGCGGATTACAGAAGCCCAAGGGGAAGCTTTAAAAGAACAGTTAGGTTTTTTGGGGCAAGAAGTTAATATTTACGTGGGAATGCGTTATTGGCATCCCTATACAGAAGAGGCGATCGCACAGATTACCCAAGATAAGGTAGAACACCTGGTAATATTACCACTATATCCCCAGTTTTCTATCAGTACCAGTGGTTCCAGCTTCCGGCTTTTAGACAAGCTTTGGCAAGAAGATCCAAAACTTCAACCGATTGATTACACCGTCATTCCTTCTTGGTATAAACAACCAGGCTATCTTCAAGCAATGGCGCAACTCATAGCCCAAGAACTTGAGCAATTCCCTAACCCGGATGATGTTCATATATTCTTCAGCGCTCACGGCGTTCCGAAAAGCTACGTTGAAGAAGCAGGCGACCCTTACCAGGCGGAAATTGAAGAATGTACTGCGTTGATTATGCAGACTCTCAATCGACCCAATGCTCACACTTTAGCTTACCAAAGTCGTGTCGGCCCAGTAGAATGGCTGCAACCCTATACTGAAGATGCCCTCAAAGAACTAGGCGCAGAAGGCGTGAAAGATTTGGTTGTCGTGCCAATCAGTTTTGTCTCAGAGCATATTGAGACACTACAAGAAATTGATATTGAGTATCGAGAAGTAGCCGAAGAAGCAGGAATTCACAACTTCCGCCGCGTACCGGCTCCTAATACCCATCCAGTATTTATTAATGCACTAGCCGAATTAGTGATTGATGCTCTGAGAAACCCCAGTTTCAAGCTTTCGCAAGCTGCTCAAATGAAAAAGATGGTAAAGATGTACCCTCAAGAGCGTTGGGAGTGGGGTCTGACAACTAGTGCTGAAGTATGGAATGGTCGGATTGCGATGCTGGGTTTTATTGCCTTAATCGTAGAGCTGATTACCGGTCACGGCTTCTTGCACATGATTGGGCTTTTGCAGTAAATGAAAAGAGTTAGGAGTTAGGAGTTAGGAGTTAGGAGTTAGGAGTTAGGAGTTAGGAGTTGGAAGTTGGAAGTTAGGAGTTGGGAGTTTTAAATTTTCTCGCTAACTTTTCACTCTTAACTTCTCACTTTTAACTCCTAACTTTTCTGTCGATACCAGTCATACCACTGCTTCGCACTACGAACTGCAAACCAGAGCAGTATTAAAGCAATTACTCCTCCTTGCCAAGGAGCATCAAAGGCAAATAGTACTAGAGCAATGCACAAAGTATCTTGAAGGAAGACTGCCCACAACGGTAAGCCACGTAACCGATAGAACCAACCAATTTGGACGAGTTGGAGTACCAAAGCTAATAAACCTCCAATTATGGCAATCAGCCAGTTTGGGGTTGCTGTTGCTGTAGCTACTCCTAACCCCATAATTGCGCCTACAAGGGGAGACATGAATAACTGAACGACTTGGAGCAATCTTTGCCCCCAGAGCTTTTTTGAGGCTAATAATTCAATTAATGACCAACTGGTGAGGCAACATAATAATATTGGTGGAGAAATGTGAGATAAAATTGGAACTTGTGACCACAAGTTGCTACCCTGCAATAATCCAATAATTAGCAAAGGTATGCCTATTCTCATTCCTGCTGCCGCAGAGGCAGAAAGTGTGGCTAGGATTTCAATCATCAAAGCACTCGTAATATTAATAAATAACTAAGTATTTGTTATGTATACTACCCAGTGCTAGCAATCATTCGAGCATCAAACAGATTGCAATATTAAATTTTGTTGGTATCTTTATATATTTTTTTTGATAATATCTGCGTATTTTTTGGGTAACAGGTTTGTAGTAAGCGCTTAAGCGCTTACTACAAGCAAATTAATCCTAAATACCTAATCGTTGGTAAACTTCTTCTAAATGCCGCAGATGTTGCTGGGGGTCGAAACAAACCTCTAGTTCTGCCAAAGACAATTTTTGGGTAACACGCGGATCTTTGCTAATCAAGTCTTGGAAGTTTCCTTCTGGCTGATTCCAAGCAGCATGAGCGCTTTCTTGAACGATCGCATAAGCCTCTTCTCGGCTGCTTCCCTTGTCTATCAAGGCAAGCAAAACTTTTTGGCTGAACACAACACCGCCGTAACAGTTGAGATTGCGTTTCATGTTCTCAGGATAGACCAACAGGTTTTTGACCAAATCGGTTATTTCTGACAACATAAAATGCGTCAAAGTACAAGCATCTGGCAAAATTACTCGTTCTACAGAACTGTGAGAAATGTCTCGCTCATGCCATAAAGCAACGTTTTCTAAAGCTGCACCAGCATGACTTCTGACGAGTCGTGCCATTCCCGTCAGTCGTTCCGAACGGATGGGGTTGCGCTTGTGTGGCATGGCTGAGGAGCCTTTTTGACCTTTGGCGAAAAATTCTTCAACTTCTAAAACGTCTGTTTTTTGGAGATTGCGAATTTCTACAGCAAAGCGTTCAATGGTTGCGGCTACTAAAGCTAATTGTTGCACGTAGTCGGCGTGGCGATCGCGGGAAATAACTTGGGTTGAGGCCGTATCGGGTTCGAGTCCGAGTTTTTGACAAGCGATCGCTTCTACACGCGGTTCAATATTGGCATAGGTTCCCACTGCACCAGAAATCTTACCGACAGCGATCGTTTTGCGGAGTATTCTCAGGCGTTCTTGGTGTCGCAACACTTCTGCTAACCAACCAGCTAGTTTAAAACCAAAAGTAATCGGTTCAGCGTGAATACCGTGCGATCGGCCAGCCATTACTGTATGACGATGTTCCCGTGCTTTTTGGCGAATTACCTGAATCAAATCTTCCAAACGTTGCAATAATAGATCCAGGCTGGCAACTAATTGCAGTGCTAAAGCTGTATCCAAAACATCCGAACTAGTTAAACCCAGGTGAATGTAGCGTCCGGCATCACCGACATATTCATTGACATTTGTCAAGAAAGCAATGACATCGTGGCGGACTACAGCCTCAATTTCTAGCACCCGCTTTGGATCAAAATCCGCCTTGGCCTTAATTTCTTCAACAGCCTCAGATGGAATGTAACCAAGTTCAGCTTGAGCCTCACAAACAGCAATTTCCACTTGCAGCCAAGTTTTTAGTTTATAGGTTTCACTCCACAGATTAGCCATTTCGGGCAAAGTATAACGCTCAATCACAGTTCGGCACAGAATACAACCGTCATATTTTACAGTCTAATTAATGTCTAATTAATGTAGATCGCTTTTTAACGCTACTTTTTGCTCAGGGACGGAACTAGTTTTTGAATCCGACATGATAATACTAATCCTGCCGTCAGCCTCTATATACGCGAACTTGACATCAGCTAAAAATTCTACACCTTGCTGACGTAACTTGCTCATCAACTCATCATCTGTAATTAACTTTCGTTGCAGATGGCGCTCAATCATCCGACCATTTTTTACCAGTAGCAACGGTGGCGGATTCAGGAAACGTTGGAACTGGGCAAGTTTGTAACCCAAACAGTTCAGCAAGTAACTCCAAAAATCCCTGTTCTTACCAGGATAGCGCCTTCAGTAATTGATGTGTAATTACTTGCCAATATAAATCTCCAGTAATCAAGGATTAAAATCGCTGATTGTTTCTTCTCTTTTTTAAGCGTTTAGGCTTCCTAAAATACTGAAAAAAGCGATTAATAAAGCGAGAATATGGCTTTTTATTAGTCGATGCTTGTTCTCTTGGAGCCTTGCCATTATAGTTTGTGTTATCAGATATATGTACAGCATTTTTAGTTGGAACTATGCCGCTGCCATGCCTTCGGGAATAAACTTGAGTAAATTCTGCACCGAAGAAAAGAATTTGTGCAGCATAGTTAACCCAAGCTAAAATCACCACCAGTGAGCCAGCAGCACCATATGTTGAGCCAAAGCTGCCATTACCTAAATATTGCCCTAATAAAAATCTCCCAATAGAAAACAAAACTGAGGTGAGAGCAGCTCCAACTAAAACATCACTCCATGCAATTTTGACATCTGGTAGAACTTTAAAAATTAGTCCGAACAACACTGTTGTGATTGCAAAAGAGATGATAAAATTGGCAATCTGCCAGATGAAATCGAAACCTGGTAACAAGTTACTAAAGTACGTTACTAATGTTGCTAATATCGTACTAATTACTAGAGAAACTAAAAGTAAAAAGCCAATTCCGATCACCATTGCAAAAGACAAAACGCGGAGGCGAATTATGTTATTTATGCCACGTCCAGGTTTGGGTTTCACTTCCCAAATTGTGTTCATAGCATCTTGCAACTCAGTAAATAAGCCTGTAGCACCCACTAGTAGAACTAGGACACTAATAATCGAAGCGATCGCTCCTGTCTTTGGTTGGTTAGCATTTTGGATGGCTGTTTCGAGAAACTTTGCGCCATCTACCCCGACTAAACCTTGAATTTGTCCGACAATTTGACCCCTTGCCGCTTCCTCTCCAAATACTGCACCTGCGATCGCAATTACAATAATTAGCAATGGTGCAATAGAAAAAATCGTGTAATAAGCTAACGCCGCCGCTAATCGTGAGGCTTTATCGTCACTCCATTCTTTGAATGTCTCTTGTAATAACTTCCAAATTTCTTGCAAATTCATCCAATCAGTCTCCTTCTAGGGGATGTTGCTTAGTCCCTGATATATTGGATACTGATTTACTGAGTTGTGACATCCTCCCAAGGGTATTTGTGAAGCGTTCTTGGGGAGGAATTTAGAATTTTATAGTGAGATGAAATACGACCGCGCCAATTAGCGATAATAAAAATGCGCTGATGTTGATCGTATAGCAAAGCAATTTTTACCTAGAAGCAATGACACAGACCGCAGCAATTACAGAAGCGATTACCACTCTTGAGGATGCAGAAAATCGATTTGGTTTTGTTCGTGTTGAAAACGAGCAATTTTTCTCAGAGTGGTATGAGGGATTGTCTGAAATTACGGAAGCGGAAAAAGCCTCTGTAGATGTCGTGCGGCGCAGGTATCTTTATCACCGTGCCGGAGGTGATTTACTAGAAGGGACGGTCATATTATTGTTGGTGTCACCAATACTTGCACTCTCTGGATTTTACGATCCTCCTTTCAGAATTAAGGCTGAATCATCCGTGGAACTAATGCTGAATGATGGCGAAGAGATACTGCGCGGACGGATTGATGTTTTAGTGTTACAAGACCAGTTATGGGTGATGGTGTTGGAGTCGAAAAAAACCACACTCTCAGTTTGGTCGGCTGTACCGCAAGCCCTAGCTTATATGATGGCTAACCCCAATCCCATTAAACCTGTGTTTGGGATGGTGACGAATGGAGACGATATTTTATTTGTCAAAGTGACGCAAACAAATACACCACAGTACGATTTGTCAAGAGTTTTTGCTCCGTTTGCATCCGCGAGAGAACTGTACGCCGTTTTGCAAATTCTCAAGCGTATTGGTCAGTTAATTTCTCCTGCGTTTTAGAGTCTGAAAAGCCCTGGCGACTAGAAGTCGCGGCTACACAAACGAAGTCCACCTCCGTGGACTAATAAAAATTAAGAGTTTTTAACCCACGTTCGCGTAGCGTTCCACAAGGAAAGGTAGGTTTTGTTTGTGTCGATGCAGTTTCATAACCGACGTTTCATTGCATTCTGTCGATTGTGCGATATTGAATTGCTTCCGCTACATGATTGGTTTTTAACTCATCTTCTCCTGCTAAATCTGCAATCGTCCGTGCTACTTTGAGAATGCGATCGCTTGCTCTTGCCGATAAACCTAATTTTCTAATTGCTGCTTCTAATAAATTGCGGCTAGCATCATCTAACTTACACCATTTCTGAAGATGACGACTTTGCAAATGGGCATTGCAACGCAGATTTGCTTCTCCTTGGAAACGGGTAATTGCGCGATCGCTTGCTTGTTGAACCCGTTCGCGTACTGATATTGATGTTTCTCCCGTCGGTTGTTGGGTGATTTCTTCTGGTTTCAAGCGATTCACCGCAACTTGTAAATCAATTCGATCCATCAATGGCCCAGAAAGTTTTGCCCAATATTGCTCGCGTTGGCGGGGAGAACAAGTACATTGTTGGATGGTATCGCCATAGTAACCACAAGGACAGGGATTAGTACTCGCCACTAAAGTAAACTGCGCGGGAAACATTACCGATAATTTGGTGCGGGAAATTGTCACATAGCCATCTTCTAAAGGTTGGCGCAGAAATTCTAAAACATCTCGTTTAAATTCTGTCAGCTCATCCAGGAACAGCACACCTCTGTGAGATAATGATATTTCTCCAGGACGAGGGAAGCTACCACCGCCAACCAGAGAAGGCCCGGATGCTGAGTGGTGGGGACTGCGAAAAGGGCGATCGCGTACCAATGAACCACGATTTTTCAATAAACCAGCTACCGAATGAATGCGAGTCACTTCCAAAGATTCGGCAAAGCTCAACGGTGGTAAAATTCCTGGTAAGCGCCTTGCTAGCATCGTCTTTCCACTACCAGGCGGCCCGACAAAAATGAGATTATGCCCACCAGCCGCAGCAATTTCTAAGGCACGACGCCCATGAGCTTGTCCTTTCACATCATGTAAATCTGCGTCAGGGTAGGATACCGTTGTTGTCTGTGTTGTACTATCTATCTGCACAGGTTTGTAACGCCCTGGATTATTTAAAAAATCCACCACCTCAGACAAATGCTTGCAGCCATAAACAGCCAAATCTTCAACCACTGCCGCTTCTTGGGCATTATCGGCAGGGAGAACTAAACCTGCAATTCCCATCTTTTGGGCTGCTGCTGCGATCGGTAATACACCTGCCACGGGACGCAAACTGCCATCCAAAGAGACTTCGCCCAAAAAGAGATAATCCCCCAACAAATCAGCGCTAACTTGCTCAGAAGCCGCCAAAATTCCCACACTGATAGGCAAATCGAAACAGGGGCCTTCTTTGCGTAAATCTGCCGGAGTTAAATTAATTACTATCTTTCGCATCGGAAAGGCAAAGCCAGTATTTTTCAGAGTTGCTTTGACTCTTTCTCTTGATTCTTGAATCGCTGAATCTGGCAGTCCTAAGACAACAATTCCCGGTAATCCCCCTGACACATCGACTTCCACGCCGACTTTGACGGCATCGATGCCCACAATTGATGCACTCCAGACTCTAGCAAGCATTGCTTATATAACAGTAAACCTTTAAAATCTCTAGCAGATGAGTTGGTAGATTGGCATTAGTAAAACCACATAGACGATTTTTCGGAATTACAGCAGTGTTCATCCACATCTGTCGTCCGGTAGCACATCTGTGCGCCTCTACAACTATCTTTTGTGGAGTGCAGAAAAGTCTTTTACAGCAATTTAAGAGGTAAAATAACTATTGGAAAAATTATTAAGAATATCAAATATTATTGATAATTGCACTGAACGCATTGGTCGATTTACCAGCTGGCTGGTACTAGTAATGATCGTACTTGGCGTGTGGAATGTTATCGGGCGATATCTCGGAAGAATTAGTGGTAACAACTTCACTTCCAACGCCTACATAGAATCTCAATGGTATATTTTTGATTTAGTTTTCTTGTTGGGAGCAGCTTACACCCTTAAGCACAACGAACACGTGCGGGTTGATATTTTTTACAGTAATTGGCCGCCTCGACGAAAAGCACTTGCAGACTTAGTAGGGACTATATTTTTCCTCATCCCCTTCTGTATCATTACGATCGCTTTTTCTTGGGATGCGGTTGTGGCTTCATGGCAAATCAAAGAAGCCTCATCCGATCCTGGAGGATTGCCTCGTTACCCCATTAAAGCGATGATTATTGTTGGCTTTGTGCTGCTGATTTTCCAGGGAATTTCTCAGGCAATCAAAAACTTGGCAATTCTTCAAGGCAGGGAGGAAAATCATGACACTGGCTTATGAATGGCTGGGGCCAGTGATGTTTGCTGCTGCTTTGGTGCTGCTGTCGCTGGGCTATCCGGTGGCTTTTTCTTTGGGTGGTGTGGCAATTTTATTTGGAATATTGGGAATCAGCTTAGGTGTATTTGACCCAGTGTTTCTGACTGCCATGCCACAGCGAATTTTTGGCATCATGGCAAACTATACCTTATTAGCTATCCCTTACTTCATCTTCATGGGGGCAATGCTAGAGAAATCGGGGATAGCAGAGAGACTCCTAGAAACGATGGGGATTTTGTTGGGACGCTTGCGTGGCGGACTGGCTTTAGCTGTGATTTTGGTGGGGGCGCTGTTAGCAGCAACTACTGGGGTGGTGGCGGCGACTGTAGTGGCGATGGGTTTGATTTCTCTGCCAATTATGCTCCGTTATGGTTACAGCAAAGAATTAGCTACTGGTGTGATAGCTGCATCAGGAACTTTGGGGCAAATTATCCCGCCGAGTGTGGTGTTGGTAGTGCTGGGCGATCAATTGGGTGTATCGGTGGGCGATTTGTTTCTGGGTTCAGTAATTCCCGGTTTGATGATGGCTGGTGCATTTGCCCTACACGTACTGATTGTGGCATTTTTGAAGCCAGATTTAGCACCAGCTTTACCTGCTGAGGTCAGAGATATTGGTGGTAAAGCTTTGGGAAGGCGGGTAATTCAAGTGATGATACCGCCTTTGATCCTGATTTTGTTGGTGCTGGGGAGTATATTTTTTGGCATTGCTACGCCGACAGAAGCAGGTGCAGTGGGTTGTGGTGGTGCGATCGCACTGGCGGCTGCAAATCGTAAACTTACCTTAGAATCTCTGCGTCAAGTTTGTGATGCTACTTTGCGAATCACCAGCATGGTAGTTTTTATCCTATTTGGCTCCACAGCTTTTAGTTTAGTCTTTCGGGGATTAAATGGCGATCGCTTCATGTTTGATGTTCTCGCCAACCTCCCCGGTGGTAAAACTGGCTTTTTAGTTGTCAGCATGGCGGTGGTATTTATCCTCGGCTTTTTCATTGACTTTTTCGAGATTGCCTTTATTGTCGTGCCGTTGTTTGTACCAGTTGCCCAAAACTTAGGTATTGATTTGATTTGGTATGGTGTAGTTTTGGGAGCAAATTTGCAAACTTCTTTCCTCACCCCTCCCTTTGGTTTTGCGCTGTTTTATCTGCGTGGTGTCGCGCCACCAGAAGTTACGACAAAGGATATTTATCGCGGTGTAATACCATTTATTTTGTTGCAACTATTGGTAGTGGTGTTAATTATTGTTTTCCCCAGAATTGTCAGTTTCTTACCTTCTTTGGCAAACTAGCGCTCTTTCATCACTCTCAGCATCACCTGACCACTTTTTAGCCATAGATTCTATTTTTGGTCTTCGCTATCCTTAAAGCCTTATAAAACTTAGATTTTGGCGTTTCACACTGTACATAAATTATTACCGTCAAAAACGTCTTAAATATATTCTGGGTAAAGGTTATGATGAATGCGATCGCAGAGCTTGTGAGAAATGCGGCAGTCGTTGATTGAATTCGGGCAGTCGTTGATTGAATTCGGGCAGTCGTTGATTGAATTCGGGCAGTCGTTGAT
>NZ_CAWUDN010000012.1:0-110742 GCF_963920915.1 Nostoc sp. PCC 9305 | reverse complement strand
GGATCTGAATAACTAGTCAACCCTTAAAATTGCTTTTTTATGACTTTTTCAGCAACCCCTAATTAAACCGATAGAGAAAGACTTGAAGCTATCTGGTACGCAAACTCTGATTTACGCTCCAGACGATCGGTTACGCTACATTCCTTTAACTGCTTTATATGATGGCAAACAATGGCTAGTGCAGCGTTTCAATGTAAATCACATTACATCTGCTAGTCTGACTAACTTAAACACCCCAAAACAATCTACTTTGCGGGTTTTAGCGGGTGCTTTTACTAAAGGTAATTATCAAATTAAAGTTGGTAATCGACAGGTTGCTTTTGCTGGCTTACCCTTTGCAACGCTGGAGGTGGAAAGTCTAGCAGCTGCGGTTCCTGAAACTACGAAGCTTTTAGACGATGCCTTTACCCCTAGAGTCGCTGTACCCCAAATGGATGATTATACAATTGTCCATTTAGCGACTCATGCAGCTTTTGTGGTGGGTAAACCAGAAGATTCGTTTATTTTATTCGGGAATGGCGATCGCGTTAATTTTAGAAATGTCGCCACTTGGTCACTCCCCAATGTCGATTTGGTAGTGTTGAGCGCCTGTGAAACCGGCTTGGGAGGCAAGTTAGGTAACGGTGAGGAAATTTTGGGCTTTGGCTATCAGATGCAAGAAACCGGCGCTAGAGCCGCGATCGCCTCTTTGTGGTCTGTAGATGATGGTGGTACGCAAGCACTCATGAGTGCATTTTATGGCATTCTCTCCACTGAGAAGCTGACCAAAACTGAAGCTTTACGCCAAGCTCAAATCTCATTAATTACTGGAAACTGGAAGGAAATAAGTCATAATGCACCCGTAGCAGCAGTTAATGACTTTAGTCATCCGTACTATTGGGCACCCTTTATTTTAATTGGCAATGGACTTTAGATATTCGCGCAGTGTCTAGTAGAGAAGTTATCGCGTTTTGATGAAATTATGGCAAAAGAAGAGCGCTCAACTAATTAACCTCTGACTTTGCTGTGTTTTAACACCTTCTAGCTAGAGGCTGAAAATTTGGCTCATGAGATTTTGGCAGATACAAAAAAATATGCAATGGGCCAGCCATAGCCAATCACTTCATGATAATGGAGAAATAGGTAAGCGCGATCGCTAACTAAACCACTATTACTGATTAACAGTTACCGTTAATCAATTTCTAATTTGCTATCGATCTCTGAAACCTTAATACTTCTTGGCAAGAGTTTTAGAGCCTGTATCACTTTGCATAGATTGCTTGACAAGATCGGCCAGTTCATCTAATTGGCTAATTGCCTCCGCACCCTCTAGCTTCATTAATTCGCGGTCATCCCGCATTTCCGTCCAAGTGATGCCGTAATCGGACACTAAAAATCGAATCAGATGGTTATCACCCAAGCTAACCATAAACGATGCACTATTCATTTGGTCGCCACAGGTATAGCAAGACGCAGGATAACCACGCCGCTCTAATACAATCGCCAAGGCTTGCAGGTTCATTACTAAGTCTTGGACGAATTGTCGATGTTGATGTGCTAGTCTCAGAAACACTTTTGTCCTCCAGACACCACAGTAATTTGAGTTTCTTTTATATTTTCTTTAGATTTTCTCACCCATTGGTATTGTAAACTATTCATTACAATTACCAGACAGATGATATTGAGTCGTTAATTGACTACCTTGTTTAGGGTAGTGGATCGGGGTTTTGAGAGCCGTATCAAACTATTCAGTTTGCAAATTCAAAATTTCGGACAGAATTGCTAAATTTAACCATATCTTTATACACCTCTGTCAGAGTAGATTCTTAGAGTAAGCGATCCGCTTTAAGGGTAACTTAAATTTAGCACTAGTCAACTACAGAAAAGCTACATATTTGGTTTATATTGGCTATGTGCAGTCAAATACACTGTTATTAGAGGTCAGAATGTAGTTTTACATCGTTATAGTGTCTCTTGCTTAAATTTTTAATCTGTTCTCTTTCTAACGTAGATTTTGGTATAGACAAATGATTAGTTATACCAAATTCGTTCCTCCTATATATGTAAAGTTAAGAAGATGACAGTGCAAATTATAGATTAAGTATTTGCCAGAGAAGAAATGCAATACTTTATACAAATCCGACGTAATTAGTAGAGAAATTTGAGTGTAGAATCGACAATGGAAAAACTTAATACTGACGATACCTAAACTCAGCAGAACAATGTTGCCATTTAGGCAATATTTCCAGGTATTTTCGGATTATTTTTAAAAAGCTGTACGAACCAAAACACGATAATTTAGAAGGATTCTTATCTTAGTTTGGTTTTGCCAAATTTCATGAATATATAATATATTTCGATTATCTATCCCAAGAGAGTAATTATTTTTTATTAATAACTCAGTTAACTAATTCGTAATTAGTCATAACGCTCTATACGAGAGGCTGCGCCTAGCTTGCTTCCCATAGGGGTACACAAACTCGCTACCCTTGCGCTAACGTAATTCGTAATGATTGGCGAAACAGTGGCGCGTAATTGTCTTTCTTTGTGGGATTGAATTAGTTGGAGTCGAGATATCCAACTAATTCAATTATGAATTCAGAATTAATAGACTACTTGCCACCAACCGAAAGCTGGGCCGATAAAACGGATTGTTGCCCATCCTACAACCATGAGACCAATGCCTATCCAAGCACCACGAGTCGTCCAAGCGACAAATTGTTCGCCTTGAGTTTTTGTGATTGGAACCCAAGACAAGATCCGAGTCTCTTGACCGTATGTTTCCCCTAGTGTGGTTTTACGACGCTTTGCTTCACCCATAATCAGCAACTCAAATTCTACTTAGGTTCTAAATTTATTTTGCCAGGAATCATGCCTACAGAAAGGCAATGAATCGCATCACCTTCTATAAGCTGATAATAGTGCTTGCTTTTAGACGATCGCGCTTTGGTTGACAAAATTTAAATTGGGCAACTGGTAACTGAACTTTAGGCAGAATTTTCTTCCTCGGTATTGGAAAACAGGCTGGGATCGAGATAGTTAATGCGTGCCAGAGGACTTAAAGCTGCGAGAATTTGAGCGCCGTAGCTGCGGTTAACTACACGACTATCAAGCAAAGCTACAATCCCTTGACTTTCTCGTACTGGAGCGATCGCCCGTTGTAATTCATTTAAAGCTGCTGGCAACAAGTATAAACGGAACCAATCTTGATGCGATCGCTTATAAAGAGCTACCCTACCAGCTACCAGAGGATTTTCTAAAGATGGTAGGGGTAACGTAGCAATGATTAACAGATGGGGTGCTGGCAAGACTCGTTGATGTTCTCGCCAAAATTCCCAACCGCTAATCAAAATACCATTTTCATCTAAACAAGTTTTTTCTACTTGCACCCGCGAACCAAACTCTGAGGCTAGAATTGTCGCCACTTGAGCCTTTAGTGGTACATCTCCCACCAAAACAACCGTTAATCCTGGCGCTGTCGCACTTAGACAAACTAGTGTGCGGACTTTGTGAATAAAGGCCGCTTGAAATTCTGGTGTGTTAGGTAGAGGCAACTTATAGGGTACATACAGTTGAATTGCTTCCGCTTGACTCTCCGAAGAGAACTTCAGGCAAGTTAAATCGTCCAAACCCAGGCGCTGGTGAAAAAGGGGAGCCTCAGTTTCCGGTTCGATAGCGCTACCAATTAAAACTACTGGTTGTCGCTGCCAAATCGGCGAGAGTATTTCCCCTAATTCCATTGGGGCGTAGTGCAAAGAAAATAAACCTTGTCGATGGGCAATAGTCGCCCAGAAGAGAGGAGGGGGAGATAAGGGAGTAGGGGAGGCAGGGGGAGATGAGGGAGCAGGGGAGAAAAGATTTTCGTTGAGAGTTTGAAATTGTTGCCAGAAGTGTTTCCAAGGTTCTGGCAGTGCTTGTACTGACTCTAAAGCCAAATACAGGCGACTCAAAATTTCTATTTCTGGCTGGGAAATTAGATAGCACTGATATGGATTAGCAGGATGCTGAAAAAGTTCGTGTGTTAGTTGTATCCGTGCTTCGCGAATTGCCTCAGCTTGGTTGGGACAAGCTAGCATGAGTTGATCCCAATCATCGGGTTGAATATCTTGGGTAAGTTGATGACGCACCCAGTCTTCGAGATCGTCTACCCCATCAATAATTGTGGGGATGCCTTGGGGAAAGCGTGAGCCACCAGCCAATTGTCCTTTTAACCAAGCTTCTGGGGAAGTCAATAGTAGCCCTTGGAACTCAGCATCAGGCCAAGCATCACCTGTCCTAATCGATTTATTGGTTGGTAGCCACTGCTGTAGCCGGGGAATTTCCACCCGCAGTAGAAGTTGCTGCACTGTTTCTTGAGCAACAATAATTACAGGGCCATGCCACATCAGGGCTGATGCTACGAAACTAGTACGATACCGCCCTTGATAGCCACTCACTGCCCCTACTTGAATTAGGGCGCTACGTCCCAGGCGCAAGGCGCGTGCTACCAACCGTGCCATCGTCAAATGATGGGGCCAGGAAGGGAACCCCGCTTGCGATCGCAAAAAGTTATGTAGTGACAAATGAACTTCTGCCTCAATCACACGCTTTCAATTCCATACAAAGTGACTTTTACTTCCAATTGCCCCATTTCTATTATCTTGTTATTTGTCATTTGTCATTTGTCAGTTGTCCTTTGCTAATGACCAATGACTAATGACCAATGACCAATTACCCAATACCCTAAATTATGCCAACTTACACAGGAATTTCCAGCGAAGCCTTCAGGCATCCACTAGATCGCCAAGCCGAGCAAGCTTTACGAAATTTACCAGGATTTGATTTAATCGCTCGTAAATTTGTGGAATTTATCTACGAACGCCCTCAATTAGTCTATCTAATGGGTAACAGCATCCAAGTCGGGCCGCGTCAATATTCCACTATTTACCAGATGTTTCGGGAATGCGTCCGAGATTTGGACATTTACCCAGAACCAACACTGTTTGTCTCGCAAAATCCCCAAGCAAATAGCTATGCATTGGGGCAAGAGAATCCTTACATAGTCATAAATACAGGGATACTAGACTTACTAGACGAAGCCGAGATGAGGACGGTGCTAGCCCATGAGCTGGGGCATATTAAATGTGGTCATACCATTTTAATTCAAATGGCGATGTGGGCGATGAGTGCTGCTTCGGCCTTGGGAGAATTGACCTTTGGCATCGGTAATATTGTCACCCAAGGCTTGATTTACGCCTTTTTTGAGTGGCGGCGCAAAGCCGAGTTATCGTCAGATCGCGCGGCACTACTAGTAATGGATGACTTGAATCCTGTGATGTCAACCATGATGAAACTCTCTGGCGGTAGTAACAAATATGCCAATGAATGTAGTTTACAAGAGTTTATCAAGCAGTCAGAAAATTATCAGGCATTGGATGAGGATGGACTGAATCAGATATATAAATTCTTGATCTACAATGGCGCTCAGGGTATGATGTTGAGCCATCCTTTCCCTGTTGAACGCTTGCATTACTTACGGTCATGGGCAGTATCTGAAGAATACCAGCAAATTCGCCGAGGAAATTATCAGCGATCGCCTGCTTCTGGCTCGGTAAATGTTTCAGCAGAATCTTCCGAAAATCAAACAGAAATTTTACGCCGCCAAATTGAAGAATTACAACGAGAAATCGACAGAATCCGAAGGTCTGAGTAGTTTTGAGTACTAAATAAAGATTAGTAGGGTGGAATAGTGCCTACTAAATCGTTGGATTTAGATCCCCGACTTCTTCAAGAAGCCGGGGATCTGCGTTAAGTACATCTCTCTATGGGAAATTAAAATACTTAGGAAAGAACCAGATAATTACTCCAGTTCCCAATACACAAATAATTCCCGCCAAGCCAGCCAGGGGTTTTTTATTTTTACCTGTGAACCAGTCAGAGACAATACCAGTGTAATTAATTAGTTCTGCTGTATCTATGGTAGCGATCGCCCATACCCATCCCGCGTGCAATCCCCAAGCTAAACCCAAATTACCACTTGTAGCAAAGCGTGCTAACACCAGTACCATTCCCATCAGCCATAATCCAAGAAGTTGGGGTGCAGTTTCGCGTTGCTCCCAAATCAGGTGTAAAAAGGCAAAAATCAAGCTAGAAATTGCTGCTGCTACCCAAACTGGGTAATCCTGCGCTAATTCTGTGAACAGGAAACCGCGAAAAACTAACTCTTCTATCCCACCGACTAATAACGCTATCAAGAAAATCGGTAGCAAGATGGGTAGTAGTAACTTGAAATTCGACTTTTCAAAAGAACACCAACCTAACCAGAATTGCCCACTAAATACAATAGCTAGACTTAGCACTCCTAAACTAAAACCTAGTGCTAAAAAACCAAGAGTTGAAAAATTGCCAACAAAGCCGTAATCTGAAAAAGATTTATTAGTCAACCAAGCAACTCCCCAGAGGATCGGGGGAGCTAATAGGTAAAGTGACACCAATAACGGCATTTTTTGCTCTGGCTGTAAAGGTTTAGGAGGTTGCCAATTAAGCAATATTGCTGATACTGTTGCTACTGGCAACCAGCAAACTATCCAGAAAACAAAAAATGCCGTCACTATAACTAGTGGCGGTGCATTTTCTATAAACGCCAGTAAGGCGTTGACTGAAGACTCAAAGAAAGTTATCAAAATAAACAAAAAAAACACGATAGACTTCTTGCATTATAGATTTCTTGCTGATTAATCAAGACTCTACTAAATTTGGTGAATTCTGCAAGGGGTCTAATCGTATTTTTTACTTGGCTACCAATTGGCTGTCGGGGTAAGGACAAGTGATCATCAACTGAAACTTATCCCTACCATCAGCAAATTTACTCTTCGTCTTCCAAATCTTCGTCTGATTCGTCAGAATCTATATCTTGTGAGGTTAGTTTTTTATCGCTTTCACCTAGTTGAATCAGGTGAATATGTTTGTATCCCAACCTAATTTCAAACTCATCTCCAGCCTTCAAGCCCATTGCTTTGGTATATGTAGCACCAATTACAATCTGACCATTTTGATGGACACTAACCCGATATGTCGGTTCGCGACCACGACCATCTTTAGGTGCTTCTGGACTTAGAGGAATTCCCCTAGCAGATAGCAAAGCGTCATAAAAATCGGTGAGATTGACACGAACTTGGTTATTCTTAGTAACAGTGTAATAGCCGCACTGTTTAGCTCTTTCTCGGCGTGGTAATGTGGAAAGTTCTTTTACTTTAGCAAGTAGTGCTTTTCCAGTTAATGGCGCGGTTGCAGTTTCAGTCATTATGCTCAAATTTTCCTTACTCTCTCCAAACTGATAAACTATGTAGTCTTATGCCAGCATTTAATTTTTTAGCATTTGCATAGAGCTACTGAAGACCCTAATGTAACGGGTGAATTGCTGCCGATAGGAGCCAAAAGCACTTCTATATATGGTTGTCCACAACCAACTAGAGGCCATAGTTGCCACAGACATTAATTTTGGTGATGTTACGGCACTTTTAACCATTATTCGCCATCAGAAAGAAAACTATTTTCTTCTTTGGCGCTACTGTAGCGGTGTAACTTTCAGCCACCTTTACAAATGGGGTTAGGTTCTACTGCAAATAAGTCGTAGACCCAAAAAATTGCAGGTTTTTCACTTTCAGTGCTTGCCTTTCTTGGCAATGAGCAAGTAGAGTTTTCTCCACTCGTCCTTTCAAGCTTAGGACAGCATAGTATTTCAATAGAGTCCTACGGGCATACACCCTTTTGTCCTACCAGTAGAGACGCGAATTTTTTTGTCTCTACATTACGAATCAACAAAGCAGTAGTAACCGCGCTGATACGGCTATTGATTCTGGTTTTGCTACTTCGTAATTTTATATTAAATACTAGCATGGACTAATAATAGCAAAATAGTTGTTTAATTTTGAATTAAAGTTGCTGGTAAATTTTTATTTAAATTCCTGGACTAAAAGAAGAAAAAAGCAGTGACGATTTTCTTAACCCTTTATTGCAAGCGTGAGCATTGCTATCTGGCTTTTATAAAAATTTATATAATTTAGACGAGCAGTTTTGACCAATGAGTTCAATCCCATATTTTATTGATTGAGAGCAAGCCAAAAAGCGAAAAGTCTCTCACCTCCGGGTTTCGCGGTGCTCTAACTTTTCTTTGCAAGTGGTGGGGATTTTTCTTCGGTTTATTATCTTCAGGTCAAAAGCAGTCAGAGGATTTTGCACGTCTGTCTATGGGAAGAACAAATCTCTTAACATCTGCCTAGTGCTTGATTGCCACTACTATATATTAAACATGGGCTTTCACACTTCTATATAATCAAAAAATTCCACCTTCGCTACCAATTGACGAAATTTTACTGTCAGGACTGCTTGACTCAAGTTGACATCAAGACATGTTGCTAACTTCACATACATTTCATTTGGATACGATCGCTAGGTCAAAGATCAAGTTAAGTTACTTTTTAAGCAAACCCTCTTTCCTTTACATTCCCAAACAGGGAAATTTAATGCAAAGCTGCGATTACATTTTTGGCGTTTTAACTCAGAATTTGACGGAAATCTTGCCTACAACGCTACTACAAGTAAAATTTTAATGGTTATCCTTAAACTAGAATCAGTAGCCCTTGAATCGTCAGCCTATTAACACTAGGTTTTGAATTAGGGGCGAAAAAGCATAACTCACTTTTCGCAACTACCTGCTTTGACTCATGATTGTTGAGGCTGGTGAAGTAATTTTAAAATTTTGGTTAGTAGTTATGGAAGTTATTTTTAAGGTCATTCGACAGCAACAAAATTCCTCCCCTGTTGTGCAAACCTACCTTGTGGAAGCCGAACCAGGTAATACAATCTTGGATTGCCTCAATCATATTAAGTGGGAGCAAGATGGAACTTTGGCATTTCGCAAAAATTGCCGCAATACTATTTGTGGTAGCTGTGCTATGCGAATTAATGGGCGTTCGGCTTTAGCTTGTAAAGAAAATGTTGGGAGTGAACTTGCCAGATTACAACAAATACCATCATCCCCAAGTAAAGTAAATGCTATTGCTGAAATCACGATCGCGCCTCTTGGCAATATGCCCGTGATTAAAGATTTGGTTGTAGATATGAGCAGCTTTTGGAATAATCTAGAGGCAGTTGCCCCTTATGTGAGTACGGCAGCACGACAAGTACCAGAAAGAGAATTTTTGCAAACACCACAAGAGCGATCGCGTCTCGATCAAACTGGTAACTGTATTATGTGCGGTGCTTGTTACTCTGAATGCAACGCTCGTGAAGTTAATCCAGACTTTGTAGGCCCCCATGCCCTTGCCAAAGCTTACCGAATGGTAGCAGACTCCCGCGATAGCGATACCGAAAATCGTTTAGCAAGCTACAACGAAGGTACTAAAGGCGTATGGGGTTGCACCCGTTGTTTGTACTGCGATTCAGTTTGTCCAATGGAAGTTGCACCATTAGAACAAATCACCAAAGTTAAACAAGAAATTCTCACCCAAAAACAAGCCAGCGATAGTCGCTCAATTCGTCACCGGAAAGTATTGGTAGATTTAGTTAAAGAAGGTGGTTGGATTGATGAACGTCAATTTGGTGTACAAGTAGTCGGTAATTATTTTCGGGATTTGAAAGGATTACTCAGTCTTGCACCCCTCGGTTTGCGGATGATTCTTCGGGGTAAGTTTCCTCTATCATTTGAAGCTTCAGAGGGTACAGAACAAGTGCGATCGCTTATTGAATCTGTGCAACAAGTAGAAAACAAAAGTTAGAGGTGAGAGTTAGAAGTAAAAGTTAGGAGTTATGAGTTAGGAGTTAGGAATTTTTAACTCATAACTCCTCACTTCTAACTCCTAACTTTAGTTCAACGCGGTTCTTGAGGTATATTCAACGGTTGTCCGTAACGGTCATATACTAAAACATCCCACTGACCATTATTACTAGACTCAAAAGCGATTCTGCTACCATCAGCGCTAATTGTAGGGTTGCGGACTTCGGCTTGCAGGTTGTTGGTCAAATTCCGCGATTGGCGTGTTTCTCTGTCGTAGAGAAAAATAGCCGATCGCCCCTGACGGCTAGCAGCAAACACAATATAACGACCATCTTGTGAAACGCTCGGATGATTTGCGATCGCATCAAAGGAATTTAAACCTGGCAAATCAACCAAATCACGAGTTACCGTATCAAACATATAAACATCTTGGCTACCGCGTCGGTCAGTAATAAAAACAATGTATCTCCCAGAAATTTGGGGGTTTAATTCCGACGCTAAACTATTGAGACTCCGACCCCCTGGATCAAAGGGATAACTCAAAAGGCGAGGGTAGCCAAAACACCCAGTCAATAAACTTAAACAGAAAAATACAGGTATAAAAAAAACACGTTTCATATAATTAGTCATTAGTAATTAGTCAATAGTCTCACAACTCCTAACTCCTAACTCCTAACTCCTAACTCCTAACTCCTAACTCCTAACTCCTAACTTCTACGGAGGTGAACCCACAGTTGCACCGTTGGGAATATCTAACTCAATATTTGGCCCCCGGTCTAGGACTTCAATATCCCACTGACCACGAGTGGCGGTTTCAAAGACAACATAACGTCCATCTGGACTGATATTTGGTTTTCTAACCCAGCCGCGATAAATTGGTGTGACAATTTGCGACTGTTGCGTAGCGCGATCGTAAAGTGCCACTACAGGTCTACCTTGATCGCTAGTAAGATAAGAAATATAACGCCCGGTGTAGCTCAAACTTGGACTTTCGGCAATTGTCTCCTGTCGGTTTATCCCCGGAGTGCCAATAAACACTTGCCTCTCCAAATCGTACACTAGTAGCTGCTGATTACCATTGCGATTAGATACAAACGCTAAAAAGCGCCCATTTCCACTCAAAGCAGGTTGCTCTTCGGTGTAGCGACTGTTAAGAGAAGTAGGCCCTATGGGAATATCGTTAGTACCACAAGATACAAGCAAACTTGTTAAACCAAAAACCAGGCTCCAATGAATTGGTCTTTGGAGCCAAAATGTAGGCGTAAATTTTTCCACCTCAACTGTTTTCCGTCGCCTCTAAACTTACTTGCACGCCAACTGTTTTAAATATCATCATCAAAATCGGTCAAATTATCTGGCCCCTCATTTGGTTTTTCCATTGGGCTGTATGGCACATAATCAGTTGGGATCGCATCATCATCTTCGCGCGGTCTTCGAGGAGTTGAGTCAGCCGGCGGACGACGCCTTCTCGGTCTGGGAGAAACATCATCTTCACGACTTTCGGGACGCTGTGACCCGTTATTACTACGGCGAGAAGGTTTTCTAACTTCCCCACCCGAACTTTCCCAATCATCAACTTGCCTAGATGAAGAACCCCAATTTTCATCTTCAGAGCTTTCAGAAGGGCGATTCACGGGACGACCAGAAGTCCGCCGACGCGTTCTATCAGATGGAGCCTGTCTTTCACTACTACTGTTGTTGCGGCGTTCTGTGCGACGGGGGGGTTGTTCCTCGTAGTAGTCATCACGAGTTGAAATCTCATCTCTGCTACCGCGAATGCGGGCACGCACTGGGCGTTCTTCCTCGTCTTCATAAGGCAATGGATCTAAGTCTGCCTCCATCTCAGCCCCATACCTCTTGCGGTTGCGGTTCATTGAATAATTTCCGCTTACCTCTCGCTCATCGTCCACAATCGGAGTATTACGCTTTGCTTGCTGGGTAGCTATACTCCGCAAGCGAATACTTTCAACTGCAAAAAACACAGTTGTACCAACTAAAAGCAATTGACCAAATTGTAAAATCGGGTCAAGCCGCCATCCTTGAAAGACAAGAATGAAGCCGCAAAGCAAGCCGACTGCTGCAAAAAAGATATCTTGATCTCGTGACAATTCTGGGCGCACAGTGCGGAGAAAATACAGTGCTGCCCCAGCCACAGCCAGGAAAATTCCTAGAATACTGGCTGAATTTGCCCCAAAATTTACCTGAGCCAGAAAACTGGCTGAGTTCAGCCCAAAATTTATCATTGCTGTTTTCCCAATATCAAATCTATGTTAGCGAGTCACAATTAAAATCACTACTCTAATTAGTCACGATATATTGAAGCTTCAAAGCCTCTGGCAAAGAAGCTCTGAAGCTATTCACCGAAAAGTAAAAACACCTATGTCTGTCATCTATAACTGCCACCAGCCGCAGTTTATGCTGCTTTTGGTGCAATTAAGTAGATAGCTGACAGACAATCGATTACGAGAGTTAAATTAACTCTCATAAGCATTATGAACGCTGTATTTTATCTTTTTGGCTAATGAAAACTAGACCAACTGTAACGGGTATTACAACAATTGCTGTACCCCATAGCAGACTCCAAAGAAAATTTGCTAAAGAAGGCGTCATACTTCTCAACCTTTTTTTACACAGTTCATCCTAATTTTAATAGTGTATTACTTTCTTGAGAAGCCTCTAACTCTGAACTGCTAAACTTGGTAACTGCTTTCAGCATTTGTTGAGTTAACCACGTAGGCGAGTTCACTTTTCTATTTCAGAAGGAAGTGACAGCATTTGGTTAAAATAACGATCGGAGTGCTTTACAAAGCTTAAAACTTGTTAGCGATGTCTACGATGGGCTAATCGGCGTCGCAAAATGCACATAGCCGTTCCCTAAGTTTTTTCTTTCTTTACAGATAGATAGTACCTGAAACCGATGATTGGTGTTAACCTGACTGCTTGGATTCTTGGCCCTCTGTTAGGGGTGATGACATTCTTATTTATATTTCGTATCATTCTCACTTGGTATCCGCAAGTGGATCTGAATCGTTTGCCCTTTAATTTAATAGCTTGGCCCACTGAGCCATTTTTAATCCCGTTGCGAAAGCTGGTGCAACCTATAGGTGGGGTAGACATTACACCTATTATTTGGGTTGGTATCTTTAGTCTCCTGCGAGAAATTCTACTAGGTCAACAAGGATTGCTGACTATGCTATCTCGTATTAATTAGGGTACAGGTTACAGGGGACAGGTTATAGGTTATAACCCTTACCCTGTAACCTATACCCTGTAACCTTCTCACTCCCTTAACCGTTCATTTCCTGCACAAAATTTGTATAGACGTTACCCTGTAAAAACTGTGGAGTTTCCATAATTTTTTGATGAAACCCGATGGTGGTAGGTAATCCAGTAATGGCACATTCTCTCAGTGCACGTTTCATCCGGTTAATCGCAGTGGGTCGGTCTGGTGCCCAAACAATTAACTTGCCGATCAAGGAATCGTAGTAGGGCGGGATTTGGTAATCTGTGTAAACGTGGGAATCAATCCGCACACCAGGCCCTCCAGGGGGCAGATAGCTACTGATCCGTCCAGGAGAAGGGCGAAAGTCATGGTCGGGATCTTCAGCGTTGATTCGGCATTCGATCGCATGACCTCGTAATACTACTTGGTCTTGGGTCAACTTGAGTCTTTCACCTTGAGCAATGCGAATTTGTTCGGCAACTAAGTCAATCCCAGTAATCATCTCTGTTACAGGATGTTCTACTTGAATCCGGGTGTTCATTTCCATAAAGTAGAATTTACCGGATCTATCCAAGAGAAACTCAATAGTACCCGCCCCACTGTAGTTAATAAATTGGGCAGCTTTGACAGCAGCTTGTCCCATTTTCTCACGTAGGTCTTGGTCGAGAGCCGGACTAGGAGCTTCTTCTAACAGCTTTTGATTCCGGCGCTGAATTGAACAATCCCGTTCACCCAAGTGGATGACATTACCGTAGTTATCCGCCAAAATTTGAAATTCGATGTGGCGGGGACGTTCAATAAATTTTTCTATGTAAACGCCAGAATTCCCGAAAGCTGCTCCTGCTTCGCCTTGGGCTGCGAGAAAAAGTTTCACAAATTCGTCTTCAGAACGAACTAAGCGCATACCCCGTCCACCGCCACCTGCTGTAGCTTTGATCATCACTGGATAGCCGATATCCTTGGCGAATCCTAATCCTTCTTGCTCGGATTCTACCAATCCCTCAGTACCTGGTACCGTCGGTACGCCAGCTTTTTGCATGGTTTCTTTGGCAGTGGATTTATCGCCCATCCGTCTCATAGCTTCTGGAGTTGGGCCGATAAAAGCAATATGATGGTCGGCACAGATTTCCGCAAACCGGGCATTTTCTGCCAAAAAACCATAGCCTGGATGAATGGCTGTAGCATTGCGCGTCAGTGCAGCAGCAATAATATTGGGAATATTCAAATAACTTTTACTGCTAGCAGGTTCGCCAATGCAAACTGCTTCATCAGCAAGTTGGACGTGCAGAGCATTACGGTCAACGGTGGAGTGAACCGCAACTGTGGCAATTCCCATTTCTTCACAGGCGCGGAGAATGCGAAGGGCGATTTCTCCCCGATTGGCAATTAATATTTTGTCAAACTTCATTTTTTAGTTTCGATATCATTACCAGTAGATTGACATTTTCCCCGATCCAACTTGAAACAACGCTTCCGCATTATTTCAAATTATTGCAGGAGATTCGCCACCCTGATCCTAAGCAAACTTGCATATTGCAGGCTTGCTGCCTCTACGGGTCTTACTACACTAACAACATTGCTGCTGTAAGTCTTGGCTAGACTACCAAGCTGGACTTTTGCATAGGCGTAGCCCGTCGTAGACATCGCCTACCGCAGACGGATACGCGATGGCTACGCCCGCCGCAGGCATCGCACCCCGCCGAACACAGTCGCTCTAGTAGCTCTAACCCTTTTCAATATCACTTGTACAACTGCTAAATTTCTGTCAGTCTGATACCGCCTGGAGAAAATTTATATTTTTGAGCAGCTGAATTTAGATATCAACTTACTATAATTATTTTCTTATGCTATAGTCTATTCTTAGAGAAACCATGCGGATGTGGCGGAATTGGTATACGCGCACGCTTGAGGTGCGTGTGGCTTTGCCTTGGGAGTTCGAGTCTCCCCATCCGCATTTTTGCTTGTTTAAGCATAGGGTCAATAGTCATAGGTCAAAAAACCTTAGACTATTGACCCTTAAATATTTAAGTTTGTAGTGAAGACTTTAGTCCTTTTGGGAACCACTCAGTGCTTACTACATATTAAGCATTGCCTTGTCAAAGTACTAGTTTTTTATGCTTTTATAGAAATAGGTGAAGTTTTGTAAAAAGCATTGACTATTTCTTTTCCGCCAACAAACAACTTAACACTGCCACCAGCTTGGCATCGCCTCACTCCGATTTGGCAAGGAGGGGAGGAAATAATTCAACAAAGTTTACCTCACACTCAGCTAGCACCTGCATGGCAGCTAATGCTTTTGGGTGACGGCTCTCCAACACGTCACTTAGAATTGCTCACAGGCGAGGCTGTAGAAGTAGATGTTATTGATATGTCATTGATTGGCATCGACTTGGATGCTGCTCCTGAGTTAATCCAAGCTGTCCCAGAACCGCGATTACGACGACAAGTATGGCTGCGTACCGCTTCTGGTCAAAGATTAGCCTATGCTACTTCGTGGTGGGAAGCCAGTCATGTCGATGAGTACTTACAAAACCGTTCATTGCCAATTTGGGCAAGTTTAGCTCGTCTTCGCACAGAATTGTATCGGGATGTTCGAGGAATTTACTACGGTGACTCATTGGCACTAGAGTCCGGTTTTGGTGTAGCTGGGCCTTTTTGGGGTCGCCACTACTTGTTTTGGCATCATGGACAGCCACTGACATTAATTTATGAAGTTTTTTCACCTTATTTAACCAAATATTTGGGCCCTATGCAATTAAATTCCAAAAATCAGTAAGAAGCCATGATGTAGACCGATCGCTATCGAGTAAAACTAAGTAGCTGAAATCATGCAATGAAATTATCAAAGGAACGTTGAATTATTGTTGCAGCGATCGCTTCTGGTAGTAGTGCCGTTAAACTAATGAGTTTTCGGTGATGGCTTGCCGTTGTTTAGCGATCGCATCCTCTTTAAAATAGAGTCATTCCCCAAGATAAACTATGATTCAACTCAAAACCCAACTCACCCTCAAAGAATTTCTCGCATTTCCCGAAGGTGATATCACCAAATCAAACGCGATACTGATAGTTTAGAAGATTCATTATTTGAAGGGCTACAAATTACACCTCAATAAATCTTCCAACAAGCAATAATTTCCTACTGATGTTAGCAAGAAAGACGCGAGGAAAGGTTTAATGAATACTGTTGTGCTAAATCTAGAACCGATTGCTCATTTAACCGATGAGCAATTTTATCAATTGTGTATTGCCAATCGTGATGTCAGCCTGGAAATGAACGCATCTGGAGAATTAATAATTGTGCCACCAGTAGGAGGAGAAAGCGGAAATCAAGAAGCAGATTTAATTACAGACTTAAATAATTGGAATCGTCAAGCTAAATTAGGGAAAGTTTTTAGTTCTTCAACTATCTTTATACTTCCCAACGGTGCAAAACGTTCTCCTGATGCTGCTTGGGTAAAATTGGAGCGGTGGGAAGCTTTAACACCAGAACAACGAAAAAAATTTCCGCCACTTGTACCCGACTTTGTGATTGAACTGCGTTCGGACACAGATCGCCTTGCACCAATTCAAGAAAAAATGCAGGAATACATTCAAAATGGTCTGCGCTTGGGTTGGCTGATTAATCCTCAAGATCGCCAAGTTGAAATTTACCGACTTTTAAAAGCTGTAGAAGTTGTACAAATGCCAGCGATTGTTTCTGGAGAGGATATATTACCTGGGTTTGAGTTGCAAGTATAGGTGGGCGATCGCTACTGAGCAAAGACAAGTAGCTCAAATTGGCTTGCAGCTTTGTCCAGGTCCCCCTTTTTAAGGGGAGCCAGTGCGGTCTTGGGGGTTTCCCCCATGAGCAACTGGCGTGGATTTAGGGGGATCTAAAATTTTTGATACCGACAAGAGGACTTTTCAAACATCCTCTTAAGGAGAATTGAGAGAAATCGCTAAAACAATTACAATACCTAGAGTTTTCTGATTGTATATAATTTCTGTAACTCCGAAAAAAATGTTATATTCCCTGAATTGCTTGAAATAACAGATTTACTTGTGGAAACTTTCCGACAGAGGAATTAATCTCAGGGAAACATCCTACGAAATTCAACAAAGCGTGTTAAAAATGGTAACTGAGCCAAAAACATAGCTTTTAAAAGACTACGGAAAGTTGATTATCGAAGTACCATCAGCATCTAGGGTAGAAAAATTTAATATAATTAACTGCTCTAAAGAATGGGTAATACTGTTGGTGTACTTGACTAATCAAGCAAGTAATAAGTTTGCAAGTATAAGGTACAGGTTTCAATGGCACCGCCTCTTGTGTCTGTTCAGATGAAGAAAAATAAGAAACCGTCTCTGGTGCTGACGCTCTCGGCTGCTGGGTTATTGATTGGTGCGGGGAGTGTGGCCTACTGGTTGTTAGCCCAGAGACAAATATCTTCTAGCGATTTGCTAGTAGGTGCAAATATTATTCCTGGTGATGCCCTGTTTGCGGTTTCCTTAACAACAGATCCCCAGCAGTGGCAGAAATTGCGGCAGTTTGGGACAAAAGAAACCCAAACAGAACTGGACAAAAATTTAGTCCAGTTACGCGATCGCTTTCTGACTAATAATGGTTACGACTTCCAAAAAGATATCGCTCCTTGGGTAGGCGATGACATGACGATCGCAATTCTTGCCCCAACTACAGGGAATAAACCTGCACCCAAACCAGTTACCACTAATGAAGATGCTGCTAGCGATCAGCAGTCGATGGTAATGGTATTGCCAGTAAAAAATTCAGAAATCGCCAAAAGCATTTTGGCACAACCCAAAACCCTTAAACAAGGCAAATGGAGTGATCGTACTTATCAAGGGATCGCCATCAAACAAAGTGAGGGACAAGCAGGGCAAAACTTCTCGGCTGCATTACTAGATGGGCGTTTTGTAGTCATCACTGATAGTCCCAAAGCCACAGAACGAGCAATCGATGCTTACAAAAATAAAACATCTCTAGCTACAACAGGGGGCTTTGCTGAGAATTTCCCGAAAATTGCCAATTATCAACCCTTTGCCCAGTTTTATGTAAATGTGCCAACAGCAGCGAAAATAGCCGCAGCTTCTCCAAACCGCCCTTTACCTGCTCAAGTTTTGGCTCAACTGCAAAATAACCAAGGTTTAGCAGGGACAATAAACTTAGAGTCAGAAGGAATCCGCTTCAAGGGCGTTTCTTGGTTAAATCCTAATAGTCAACGTGTACTGGTGGTGGAAAACAAAGCTGGGAAAATGCAAAGCCGCATACCAGCCGAAACCTTAATGATGCTGACTGGTGGTAACTTACAGAGGTTGTGGAGAGACTATGTTTTAACATCTCAGGGAAATCCTCTATCACCGATCGCACCAGAACAGATTAGAGGTGGTGTAAAATCTCTTACCGATCTCGATTTGGAGAAGGATTTGCTTAGTTGGATGAAAGGGGAGTTTTCCTTATCAGTAATTCCTGCTACTCCAAAAGAAGGTTCACCAAATGATTTTCGTGCGGGTTTGCTGTTCATGGTACAGACAAGCGATGCCTACGGCGGGCAAAGCCTACGCAAATCAGCCGAAACATCCATCAGTAAGCTGGATGAAGTGATGAAAAATCAATACCAGTTCCAAGTGCAACCGGGGAAAGTCGCAGGTCAATCCGTTGTTAACTGGGTATCACCTTATGGTACATTAACTGCCACCCACGGTTGGTTAGATGGAGATGTCGCCTTCTTGGTAGTGGGCGCTCCGATCGCGGATAAAATTGTTCCCAAACCTAACTACACACTAGCTGGCACTCTTCCCTTCCAACAAACAGTTCCTACAGAACCCAATCCGACGAATGGTCAATTTTTCCTGGATGTGGAACGAACTGTGAAAAATTTCCCTTTACCAACTCTAATTCCCAATCAACAAACTTTGCTAGATGCAACGCGCTCAATTGGCATGACATCTGCCGTCAGCGACAATCGCAGTAACCGTTACGATATTTTTATCGAACTTAAAAAAGTTACTAACGCGACTACATTGCCTAGTCCAGAAGGGAGTAAGAGTAACTCTGTTAGATAGGGAGTGGGCAGGGGAGCAGGGGAGCAGAGGAGAAGTTACAGTAAGTTTTTCCCCTCTGCACCTCTGCCTCTTGTGCCCAATCCCCAATGCCCCATTCCCGATTCCCCTTTAAACATATAGGATCAAAGTCAGAATCGATATTTTAAATCATCCACGGAGAGAAGACTTTATGAATTTGGTTGTACTCCAGAACTGGCTGGACAATGCGTCCTTTGCCATATTATTCCTGACAATGCTGGTGTATTGGGGAGGAGCGGCTTTTCCGAATCTGCCTTATCTAGCCGCTTTGGGGACAGCTGGAATGGCGATCGCAAATTTGGGCATTGCGACTCTATTAGGGGCACGATGGATCGAAGCTGGTTACTTTCCCTTAAGTAATCTCTATGAATCTCTGTTTTTCTTAACTTGGGGAATTACCGCCGTCCATCTAATTGCCGAAAATAGTAGCCGTAGCCGCTTAGTAGGAGTTGCGACAGCTCCGGTGGCAATGGCTATTACTGCTTTTGCTACGATGACACTACCATCTCAAATGCAAGCGTCAGAACCGCTAGTACCTGCCTTGAAGTCAAATTGGCTGATGATGCACGTCAGCGTCATGATGTTGAGTTATTCTGCTTTGATGGTGGGTTCGTTATTAGCGATCGCTTTCTTAATTGTCACTCGCGGTCAAAATATTCAACTACAAGGTAGTTCTGTTGGTACTGGTGGCTATCGCAGCAACGGCTACCGCTTGCACAAAGCCACTGAACTAATTTCTCAACCACCAACCCCTGCTGTTGAAAATAACGGCTTTGCCCGTTTTGAAACTAGTAGCAACGGCAACGGTAACGGTAACACTGCTGTTTTGAATTTAGTAACTACCCCTGAATCTCCAGCAGTTGCATCTGCTGAACCTCTTTCACCCCAGCGCCTTAGCCTTGCTGAAACCCTCGACAACATCAGCTATCGCATCATCGGACTAGGATTTCCCCTGCTGACAATTGGCATCATAGCCGGTGGCGTTTGGGCTAACGAAGCCTGGGGTTCCTACTGGAGTTGGGATCCGAAAGAAACTTGGGCATTAATCACCTGGTTAGTGTTCGCCGCCTACCTCCACGCCAGAATTACTCGCGGTTGGCAAGGGCGCAGTCCCGCAATTTTAGCCTCCACTGGTTTGCTTGTGGTTTGGGTTTGCTATCTCGGTGTAAATCTTTTGGGTAAAGGTTTGCATTCTTACGGTTGGTTTTTCTAAGAGCCTCACTAAGACAGTACTGAGTGTTGAGTATTTTAGTTTTACTCATAACTCAGCACTTAGTAATATCTCGCGTAAAACGATGGTGAGTTAAGTGTTTAAGTTGAAACGCAGAGGGGTGAAGAGTTTTTCTTCGCCCCTTTGTGCAATACATAAATTATTACGCTAATAACTAATGACTAAATTATCATTTTATTTCGGATGAACTGTTATATCTCTGGAAAATATAGATTTATTGACAGGAGATTTTTATGGAAGATGGATTCGAGATACTAAACCATGATGAAGTTGTGTCTATACAACCTGACACTTTTAATAAGTTAAATATTGCTAAAACCTTTAAAGTCCGTGATTTGATTACAGCAATTAAGGAATATGTTGGAGCAGAAGAAACAGATGAAGTAAATTTGTATACCCAAGGATTAAATTGTGAAGTTTTACAATTTAGTACTTTGGGATGGAAAAAAGGAAAAGTTAGACTTGCTTTAGAATTTTGTCCTGATGAATCTGAGTCACCACTTGATGAAATTTTTCAAAAACTCAAACAAGTAGAAAACTAATATCCAATGAGCAAAAGAACCCCGACTTCTTTATGAAGTCGGGGTTCTGAGTTTCTCGATATTTGTAAATAAAATTAGGATGTGCTGAATTGCTATCAAAATTCATTAATAAAATAAAGATGTACTAATAACTGAGGAATGGTAAATCCATCATGCTAAAGTACGATCCATTAGCTTGTTTACCCTCATCTGAGGAACTGCCAGACTCTGACGATACCCCAGTGGATAACGAATTACAAGATTTGATTCCTGGTTTACTTAAAGCGCTTCTGGCAATGGCTTGGCCAGAACGTATGGATTGGTTTTTTGGCGTAGATATGGGTATTTATTATGACCCAGACTTACCGCCAATAGTCCCAGATGGGTTTTTGAGTTTGGGCGTAGAGCGATTTTATGATGAAAACCTCCGCCCTAGTTATGTGCTTTGGGAAGAGAAGAAACTACCGATATTAGCGCTGGAAGTGGTATCTAAGACATATCGCGGTGAGTACTCGACTAAGAAAGCAGAGTATGCAAGATTGGGATTTTTGTATTATGTAGTTTACAACCCATTTCGTCGCCGTAAGCCACGTTTAGAAGTTTACAAATTAGTTAACAATGTTTATGAATTACATGATGGTAATCCAGTTTGGTTGCCAGAAATAGGTTTAGGAATTGGCATCGAACGAGGAACGTATTTAGGAATTACGCGCGAGTGGTTGTATTGGTATAAGGCAGAAGGAAAACGCTTTTTAACATCAGAAGAACGTGCCAATCTCCTAGCAGAACGGTTGCGATCGCTCGGCATAGATCCTGATTCTCTTACCTGAATTGCTATCAAAATTCATTAATGAAATAAAGCATAACAATTGCGTAGACGCGGAGCGGCTTGTCGTTAGACATCGCTTGGTGTAAATCCTGATTTAATCTACGAGAATGTTGTAAAAGTCCTCTGCTCGGTATCAAAACGTTTTAGATCCCCCTAAATCCCCCTTAAAAAGGGGGACTTTGATTGATTCCTGTTCCCCCCTTTTTAAGGGGGGCTAGGGGGGATCTAGAAGTGCCTAAAATTACAGCCGAACACTTTTAAAACATCCTCTAAAAACATTCTGCTACATTAATAAAGTCCACAACGAAGCTCTGAGGTTCATCAACGAAGCTCTGAGGTTCATCAACGAAGCTCTGAGGTTCACGAATGAAGCTCCGAGGTTCACGAACGAAGCTCCGAGGTTCATCAACGAAGCTCTGAGGTTCATTAACGAAGCTCCGAGGTTCATCAACGAAGCTCCGAGGTTCACGAACGAAGCTCCGAGGTTCACGAACGAAGCTCCGAGGTTCACGAACGAAGCTCTGAGGTTCATTAACGGAGTTCAAAGACTCATTCACGAGTATAAAAGACTCGTCCATGAGTATTAAAGACTCATTACAGCAATTTTCATTTATTTAGAAAACACTCTCGCGTTCTTCTTTGCGTCTTTGCGCCTTTGCGTGAGATAAAAATTCTTTTGGTGCTGTAATTACGAATTACGAATTACGAATTACGCATTACCCTATCAAGACTTGCACTCACACTTTCAGCATCCGGTGACTTCAATCGCTGCAAAATCTCTAAAGCTGGTTGCAAATAGGATATCGCTTTAGTGTATTCACCCTGTTGTTCTGCCAAATGTCCTAACTTCCGCAGAGTCATTGCTTGAGTTCGGACAGCACCAATGCGTTGACTTATTTCCAAAGACTGATTGTAGAGTCTGATCGCTTCATCTACATTCCCTTTATTAGCGTAGATATGCCCCAGATTGTGCAACGTCGCGGCTTTACCTGGGACATCACCAATGCGTTCTTTTATTTCCAAAGACTGATTTAAAAGTGCGATCGCTTGTTCCACTTCCCCTTTGTTAGCGTAGATACCTGCCAGTTCGTGCAACGTTGCCGCTTTGCCTTGGACATTCCCAGCGCGTTCAGTTATTTTCAAAGATTGATTGAAAAGTGCGATCGCTTAATCCACTTTGCCTTTGTTGGCGTAGAGAATTCCCAGTTGGCGCAACGTCGCTGCTTTGCCTTGGACATTACCAATACGTTCATTTATTTCCAAAGACTGATTGTAGAGTGCGATCGCTTTATCCACTTCCCCTTTGTTGGCGTAGATATATCCCAGTTTTTGCAACGTCGCCGCTTTGCCTTGGACATTACCAATGCGTTCGTTTATTTCCAAAGACTGATTATAGAGTGCGATCGCTTCATCCACTTCCCCTTTGTTGGCGTAGATAATTCCCAGTTTGTGCAACGTCGCTGCTTTAGTTTTCACATCTCCAATGCGTTCACTTATTTCCAAAGACTGATTGTAGAGTGCGATCGCTTGCTCCACTTCCCCTTTGTTGGCGTAGATAATTCCCAGTTGGTGCAACGTCGCCGCTTTGCCTTGGACATCCCCAATGCGTTCACTTATTTCCAAAGACTGATTGTAGAGTGCGATCGCTTCATCCACTTCCCCTTTGTTGGCGTAGATAATTCCCAGTTTGTGCAACGTCGCTGCTTTAGTTTTCACATCTCCAATGCGTTCACTTATTTCCAAAGACTGATTGTAGAGTGCGATCGCTTGCTCCACTTCCCCTTTGTTGGCGTAGATAAGTCCTAATTGGTTCAACGTCGCCGCTTTGCCTTGGACATTACCAATGCGTTCTTCTATTTCCAAAGATTGATTGAAAAGTGTGATAGCTTGCTCCACTTCCCCTTTGTCGGCGTAGATACTTCCCAGTTCGTGCAACGTCGCCGCTTTGCCTTGGACATTTCCAATGCGTTCTTTTATTTCCAAAGACTGATTGAAAAGTGCGATCGCTTCATCCACATCCCCTTTGTTGGCGTAGGTATTTCCCAGTTGGTGCAACGTAGCCGCTTTGCCTTGGACATTACCAATGCGTTCATCAATTTCAAGGACTTGATTGTAGAGTGCGATCGCTTCATCCACATCCCCCTTGTTGGCGTAGATACCTGCTAAATTGTGCAACGTCGCCGCTTTGCCTTGGACATTACCAATGAGTTCTTTTATTTCCAAAGACTGATTGTAGAGTGCGATCGCTTGATCTACTTCCCCTTTGTTGGCGTAGATATATCCCAGATTGTGCAACGTCGTCGCTTTGCCTTGGACATCTCCAATGCGTTCAAATATTTCCAAAGACTGATTGTAGAGTGCGATCGCTTCATCCACTTCCCCTTTGTCGGCTTTCAGCCTCCCTAAATAATTATAAATTGATGCTAATCCTCCTTCGTCTTCTGCGGGACAAAGATTTAAAGCTTGTTCGTAATAGTTTAATGCTTGAGCAATATTACCCATTTGGTGTTCACAATAAGCAATTTCTTTAAGAACACTATGATTTTTAGTAATTTCTAAGGTTGATTTGCACAAATGTATTGCTTCCCGAAATCGACTTTGATTCCGCAAGTGTTCCGCCAATGAACTAGCTATTTTCCCCGCAATTTCTTCATCCTTCCCCAACAACGCCAAGCGATGAATTTCTAACTTTTGTGCTTCCGTAGCAGTTTCCTCTTCCCACCACAGACGATACAAAATTTGTGCAGCTTGTTTATACAACTCTTCACCCTTGGGGTTTTCTGGAAACTCTAGCAACGGTGACAAAATCCGGGGAACACGATACAACCTCTCTGTGTTGTTGGTGAGGGTAACTTCCAACAAACCCAAAATTTCAGCGCGTTGAATATGACTTTCCCAACTTGAGATATCCTCACAAATCGGGGAAATCGCAGCTAGAGGAACAGGTAACTCATACACCAACAACTTCCCCAGCATAAGACGCAAAGCTGGAGTTTGCTGCTTCAGCAATTCCTCTGCCAAAATATCCTCACGAAATTCCTTTTCCTTATCTGCCATCTTTTGCAGAATCATTTCAACTCCCCTCTCCGCTTCCGGCGACTTCGGGGAATTTTGCAAAATCTGATCTAACCATTCCAACAGCCGAGGATTTCCATCTGCTGCTTGTTTGGCACGTTCGGGCAAATCTGGCTGAAATTGCCAACTGCCATTAAACGAATCCAGACGATTATACTTTTTAATTAAATCTGCCCCACCCAAAGCACCCAGAGGTTCGCGGTACAGACGATGATTCAGTTCCGACAAAGTGAAATTGTAGCGACAGGTAATAATTACCTTGTGGGGAAGTTGGGAATTTTGCATCGCCTTCAGCAACGCCAGCAGAACATCCACAACTTGTGGTTGCAAGACATAAACCCCATTTCGTAAATCCAAATTAGCCTCAAAGTCATCCAGCACAAAGGCAAAGCGCTGTTCTTTGGTATTCAGTCCTTCAGTGAAAAACTTGGTGAGGCGCTGCATCAAGGGTAACTTGCCATTGAGAATTTCATGCCCCCGTTCCGAGGTACATTGTTCAGCAAGGGTTTTGAGCAGTTTATCTTCATCCAGTTGCCGAAAGTTCACCAGCCTGTCATAGCCAACCATCCTTTCCAGAAGTCGCGCCGTCACAGTACTCTTACCCACACCCCCCAGTCCGTGAATTAGTACCCCTAATGAAGTGCGAATAGCTTTGAGACAACGTTGCAAAGTCCGCCGTCTGCCAACAAACTCAGAGGGTTTCGCCACCCGCACCAGTTGGGTATCGGGATCTAAAAACTGTTGATAAGCAGGTTCCGGCGCTGAGGGTGGCACATCTCCCAACACTTCCACCAACGCACCCGGACATTCTCCCTGGACATATAACCGCAACAAATGCCAGTCACGCACATTCTGTTTAAACAACTGCTGGTAAGTGCTAGCGAGTGCTTCAGCTAATTGATATCCCGCAGCCAATTTCCCGTAGAGGTGCGCGGCGGCGGCTGTAGCTGTCCGATCTTCCACAGGCCGCCCCCAACTTAAAACCGCCCTAGCCCCTTGTGCAATTAGTGCCTCAGCCATTGAAGGGACAGCGCCTTTATCTGCGGCTTGTCCAGTCCGACACCCAGACAAAAACACCAACTTAGGAAAGCGAAACCGGAAGACTTCGGCCAGTTCTGCGGCTGTGGTTTCGTGGCGATCGCCAATTTCCGTCTCAGTGATAAAGTAAGGCGTGTAAGGTGCTTCATCTTTAATAGAGGCGTGTCCTGTGAGGTGAAACACATCAAAGTCATTAAAATAGCGACTCCACACCTTACCCAACTCGCTAACGCAACCGCTTTCTTCCACCCGCAAATCTACAGCAAAATCTCGCGTATCTGCCAGAATTCTCGCCTCTTCCTGTTCAAACTCTAACTTTGGTTGCACATCTTCCGGGTCGGTTGCCATAAACAATACTCGCAATTGTCGTGCTTCCACAGAAAACGCTTCCGTTTCTTTCTCAATCCAGCGCAGAGGTAACACCACAGGATTAACCCGCTTCACCAAAAAATCCTCACCATCATGCAGCACTTCCCAAGGTAGATGTGCCAGTTTTTGATCGGTATCAATGGCAATTACCAACCCCTCACCGCGACAGTTAGCAATTCCCCGACTCAACCACCGTCCATCGCCATCCAACCAAAAAAATAACTGCTGCCCGATTCCTGATAAATTGGGCAGCAGTTTATAGTAATCGCGATCGCCTTGCTTGAGGAAATCAGCGATTTCTGCTAATTTCAGGCGACGTGATTCATAGTGCTTTATTTGAGGTAGCCAATACCTGAGTTCAACTGTTTCCTGCGTACATTCCCGAAGTTGAATGCGGATAGTTTGCACTTATTTGCTGATAGATTTGAGGATTTCCGTGATTTCCTCTATAGTAGCTTCTTCAAGTAAAATCCTGTTTCCAGTATCAGGGTCAAGAATTACCACATCAAATTGCTTCCCAGGATGAGATTTATGCCATTCTTGATACCATTTGCGGATTTGTTCAGCTAAAGCCGCAACACCACCCACAATGCCAATAATAGTGGCGATCGCCGCCAAAGTTCCCTCCCTTTGCGTCGGAACTTCATACCTTCCCGATATTCCAGGAATTTCTAGCAAAGCCTCGGCTGCTGCTGGTGCGCCTTCCCCTTCAATTCCAACTTGAATTTCTGCCATAGCTCATCTGCAAACTTATACAACATACTGTATATTCTGCGTTGAAATAAGGATAATACTCACCCAAAGACACAGAGACAGCAAAATTATTTACTTAGTGTTGTACCAATTGTCTAAAATAAGACAACAGACCCAAACCTAGAAACCCAGATTAAATCTGACTTTCAAAAATTACGAATTACGAATTACGAATTACGAATTAATATGTCTCTTGCTCCTTGGCGAGGTGCGATCGCTCATGCGCTCCATCGCAACCGCAGCCTTGTTTATGCCCGTTACCTGCAATTGGCAACAGTACAGGCAAACGGTCGCCCCGCTAATCGTACCCTAGTCTTTCGCGGCTTTCTAGAAGATACAAACCAGCTAAAATTTATCACCGATAACCGTAGCGCCAAAGCCGATCAGATACAGCAACAACCTTGGGCAGAAATTTGCTGGTACTTCCCCAATACACGAGAACAATTTCGCATAACTGGCTGTTTAACCCTAGTAAGCGGTGATGATTCCGATCGGGATCTACAGCCAGCAAGGATTGCAATGTGGCAAGAATTAAGTGATGCGGCGCGTTTACAGTTTGCTTGGCCGCATCCTGGAAAACTCAGAGTTGAAAACCCAGAAGCTTTTGCACCACCAGCACCCGAACCCGTGCAGCCAGTGCCTAATTTTTGTTTACTGCTACTCGATCCAGTGCAGGTAGATCACTTAGAATTACGTGGCGAACCACAAAATCGATGTCTTTACCACCGTAACGATCGGCAAGAGTGGGCTAGCCAAGCGATTAATCCTTAAATATATTGGAATAGAGACGCGATTAATTGCGTCTCTACAGGAGTTAGGAGTTGGAAACTGCAAACCTGCATTTATGATTTTTATTCCTCACTCCTCACTCTTAACTTCTCACTTTTTAAATGCCAGCACCATCTAGAAATTGCTGGATGGTCTTATCTTTGAGGTTACACCAGCGAGGATCGTGGGTTAGCTCATCCTCTTTGGTGGCTAAACAACCCACTAAAACAGGAGTTTTTTCTAAAGAATTAGTGCGCTGAAGAGTTTGTATTTGTTCTTCCAACGCCTCAATCCGGTCTACTAACGCACGAATTACTTGAGCTTCTGAATCTGGTAAGTTATTGTGTTCAAGAGGTGAAACCCGAACTCCAGAACGATACATAATGCGCCCAGGCACACCTACCACAGTACAGTCTGAAGGCACATCTCTTAAAACAACAGAACCAGCACCAATACGGACATTATTGCCAATTTGGATATTGCCCAGTACCTTTGCTCCAGCTCCGACTACGACGTTTTCACCCACAGTAGGATGGCGCTTACCACATTCTTTACCAGTACCCCCAAGGGTGACACCTTGATAAATTAGAGCATAGTCTCCCACGATCGCAGTTTCACCAATTACTACACCCATCCCGTGGTCAATAAACACACTTTGCCCAATCGTTGCACCAGGGTGGATTTCAATTCCAGTCAAAAACCGAGCCAAGTGAGAAATCAGGCGCGGAATAAAGGGAAGACCAACACTATACAGCCAGTGAGCCAGCCTATGGAATAACAGGGCTTGCAAACCAGGGTAACAAAATAAAACTTCCAACCAGTTACGGGCAGCTGGGTCACGTTCAAATATGATACGAAAGTCAGCACGCAGTATAGATAGCACGAGATAGCACCCTCGGAAAGCACAACAAGCTACACTCCCATATTATCCTCTCAGGTGTTACACCTAAAAATTAGGAATGGGGGATTGGGCAATTCAATTTTGGATTTTTGATTTCAGACTTTGGATTAAATTTCAATCTAAAATCCAAAATCTAAAATCTAAAATTCTTACTTCCCGTTCCACACTCCCCAATTTACTGCTGCTCTACTTTGAGAGTATAATCCCGCTTGACTCCAGGATTAAATGTACCTACCCAAATCCGATAAGTGCCCCTTTTCCAGTCGCGATCGCTAACACTAGCATCTTTACTTTTGCCAGTATCATCGCCGCAACGAATTGTTGTTTTATCTGGGCCTTGGATGATTAAAGTGGTGTCGTTGTTGTTGCTATCAACTTGTATTGTTAGCTGGGAAAAGTCTTTTTCCAAAACCATAATGTGATCTGGTTGGGGATCGGCAAAGCCAATACAGGCTTTTTGATCGCGATCGCGGTTACTTATGGCAGACAATGAGTAAGAACCACCTGTAAATCCCTGCACTGTTCCTTGTGCTGGATTAAAGTTTGTTGATAAATTGAAAGTGCCAAAGTTTGCCGTCTGTGCGATTGCAGGGGTAGCAGTGATGGCGGTAAGTATAGCTAACAGCCAACCGCCGCGAAACTGAAGTCGGGGGCAACAGTATTTCATAGTAGCCCTCCAACAGGCTTTTAAATTAGTGATGATATATACATATTCTAGTGAAAAAATTCCAGTGAAATTTCAGTTGGTTGTGCCACATTAAAATGTGCCACAGTTGATGTTTTAGAAAGTAGACAGCTAATTGCTAGGTTCTTTCTGGATCTCGACAGCAGCATACAATCGCATCCGAGTGAGGAATTTTGGTAATCAAACGATTAACTAGTAAATATTACATAAAATCTACGTAAATGTGATGAGGCAAGAAAGTATAGAAGGTAAAGGTAAAAAATTCTTTTACCTTTACCTTTAATCTCACGAATTATGGAGTTTAAAGAAAACGCCTCCTTTAAGCGATCGCGTGTCAGTTCCATAATTACTAACTGTGAGCGATCGCAGGTTGTTAAAAAATGGTTTACCTAAGACTTCCACTAATTTGAGAATCGGTACTTGACGCTCTAACAAATTCTGGCTCTTTGTCCAGTCAAGATATACATAACCTTGGTTTGGTAAGGGAATTGCCGCGATACTATCTTTGAAATTAGGATTGTCAATTATGGAATTATCCTTGATTGTAAGAATTTCATCCATAGTCTCTAAGTCAGAGGTGAAAATTTCGTAATTTCCTAAAGTTGTATGCAATCCCTGTACTTTTGTTTCAATGCTGAAAGATGATCCTTCTTTGACATCACTTTTTTTTGTCGCTGTGGTTAACTCTGTCCAAGCGGAGATTTTTTGCTTGTCTATAGTTAAGGGATTAATACTGAGTCCATTGGATGAGGCGATCGCATCTAATCGAGCAACGCCTTTTTCTACACCCTCGGATTTTTCTACCACAAAAATCCAATGAGGGGTTGTTTGCTCTTTCGCAGGTAACAATGCTATGGCATATTCTCCTTGTACCCAGCTAAAAATATCCTCTGGTAAGTTTATACCCCAGCGTTTTTGAACATCTGCCAAAGGTTTTGCTAACCGAGAAACCACATCTTCCCCAGAACCATATATGGTAGCGGTGGCTTGTTTCCAGAGTTTGGCTAAATCACTGTCACCCAAATTACTCAAATTTGAGCCGGAAATTGCTAAACCTGCGGATGCTGGAACATATTGCAATGCTCCCACAGGTTTAGATAGTGGTGCAGATGGAGGGACAATTTCCGATGAAGTCAAAAAGGTGGTTTCTGCCAGTAATCCTTTAGGATTTAACACCAAGGATATAATTTGGCTGTTATAAAGTTGTTCTGGTAACTCTAAGCCTTGCCATTTTGCCACGATGGGAAGATTCAAGAAAGCTACAGCTAATCCCCCTTTGAGCCGTTCTTTGGTAGCTTTTTGGTATTCGGGTGAGCTAGTTAAATTCAAATCGGGCGCTTGGACGTTATTGATAGCATCTCGTAGTACTTTCGGATCGTTGGCAAATAAGACGAAGCCTTCACCGACAACAGCACCAGCAAGCAAGTCTTGTTTTGGTTGAGAATTGTCAGAAATCAGTTTTACAGCTTTATATTGTTCAACAGCTAAGGTTGCTCCGGCTAACGCTCGTTTAGAAAACAACAATTCGACAAACTCGCGGCTTTTCTCCGGTTGCTTGGTTGCTAATGCCAACAAATACCCTGGCTGTTGTCCGTTTTCTGGATCGCGATCGATATCTAAGGTAGCGATCGCTAATGTAATTTCATCCCCTAACCAGGGTTGAATGTCTTGTTTGTAATCTATGCCACTCTTGGCGAATAAACTGGTTTTGAGTTTAGATAGTTCCTCTTCGCGCTCCAACGCCTGCAAACGGTCAGGATTCGTCAATAATGAAACCATTGCAGGGGAAAGCTTTGACACGAATATGGCTGCACCAGGCCCAGAGCTAGAAGCAATGAGGTTAGCCGGACTTTTAGCGAAAAACCAGTAAAAGCCTGCGATCGCAATTACTAGCAGGGCGATCGCCCCAGCCACGATAAAACCGATAAATGAACGTTGCCTATTCACATTAAACCTATTAAAAAAGACGGTTTACAGCCATTTAAGCAGAAAGCCTAGCAGAATTAATCAACCCCCTTGATTATGGATGCTGATGTCAAGGCAGAAATTTTCTGTCACCATAAATAGTATTAGGACTGTTTACGAAAACCTCATGACAGGGAACTCATGAATCAAATTAGTGTAGAAGAACTGGCGCAACGTCTTTCTTCTAGTGATGCAAGTATTCAGCTAGTAGATGTGCGTGAACCAGGAGAATTGGCGATCGCTAGCATTGAAGGCTTTGTCAACCTACCTTTAAGTCAATTTACCGAATGGGGAGATCAAGTACCTACCCTCTTCAATCCCGAAGCCGAAACCTTAGTTTTATGCCACCACGGCATCCGCTCTGCCCAAATGTGCCAGTGGTTAATTGCTCAAGGTTTTACAAATGTGCAAAATATTTCGGGTGGTATTGATGCCTATTCCCAATTAGTAGACCCTTCAATTCCCCAGTATTAACTTCTGCTCGGATACATCATTCAGATGGAACTTACTCTTCCATCTGACTTTTGCTATGCTAAAGATAGAAGTACATCAATTTAGAGGCTTGCCGGAAAGTTTGAAATTAGGGCATCAAGTACATCTGCACAAAAATGTTGGATTGCTCTAAATTACAGTTCGGTAGTAGCCCCTGAAGATAATACGTATCTAATAATACTGTTGCAAGCAGAAATTTATGCAAAAGTACGGTTAGAAAAAAGCATCGGAAGGGTACATTATAACTAGCAGCTTTTGCAAAAAAATTGAGCTACTATTTCAACCCTAATCTTAAAAAATGCTTTGTACATAAACTTTAAAGATACTTATCATAATATAGTTATATAATTTGATACCTTAATAAATTATTAATATTTTCTGTTTTCGATTAAATCCACAAATTTCTTGAGAGTTTGATTAAAATTTGCCTTCAGCAAAACATACCATAATGGAAGTTCAGTTAACAAATCGACAACAGCATATACTTTGGGCAACGGTACGTCACTACATTGCTACGGCAGAGCCAGTTGGTTCAAAGGCTTTGGTTGAGGAGTACGATCTGGGTGTAAGCTCGGCGACAATTCGCAATGTAATGGGTGTTTTAGAAAAGTCTGGATTGCTCTACCAACCACACGCTTCTGCTGGACGTGTACCTTCAGATTCAGGCTATCGCATTTATGTTGACCAGCTAATTACACCTTCTCTGCGTTCGCGCAGCGTGTCGCAGGGAAGTGGTGCTGAAACTTTAGGGCGAGAAGTAGAGGTAGCACTGCAAAAGCATCTCCAGTGGGAAGATCGGAGTTTAGAAACCTTGCTGCAAGGAGCCGCGCAGATTTTAGCAACCTTGAGTGGTTGCATTAGCTTGATCACTATGCCGCAAACGACTACAGCACTATTGCGACATCTGCAATTAGTACAAATTGAAGCTGGGCGGATCATGCTGATTGTCGTAACGGATGGTTATGAGACACATTCTAAATTGATGGATTTGTCGCCAACACCAGAAGAAACCCAGCGGGATTCAGAGGTAATAGATCGCGAGTTGCAGATTGTTTCTAACTTTTTGAATAGTCACCTGCGGGGGCGAAGTCTGTTGGAATTAGCCTACCTCAACTGGAGCGAACTAGATCAAGAATTCCAACGCTACGGGGAATTTTTGAAAAACTCAGTTGCCGAATTGACTCGTCGCACTCTCGCGCCGACTGCAACCCAAATTATGGTTCGGGGTGTGTCAGAAGTTTTGCGCCAGCCAGAATTTTCCCAGTTACAGCAAGTACAAACAATTATCCACCTGCTGGAAGAAGAACAAGACCAACTGTGGCGATTAATATTTGAGGAACCAGAACCAGACGATGGTGGAAAACCAAAGGTAACAGTTCGCATTGGCGCAGAAAATCCATTAGAACCGATACGCACCTGCACCTTGATTTCTTCTAACTATCGCCGAGGTTCGATACCCGTAGGAAGTGTGGGAGTTTTGGGGCCAACGCGCCTAGATTATGAAAGTGCGATCGCAGTAGTAGCATCTGCTGCTGATTACCTCTCAGAAGCTTTCAGTTATTTCAATCCTTAAATCGTATCAGGTGATATTTAGGGATAAACTACTAAGGGTGTAGGCGAATAGACAATATAATAGCAGGCAGATAGCCCAATTTATAGCGGCAAAATCAATAATTAATACTACCAAAATCTTTCATGGTTAGAAAAATTGCCTTTGGCTTGCTGTGGCTAGGATTTGTTGTCTATGCTTTTTTCCTCGCGCCTCCCGATCAACCCGGTACATTCGAGTTAATTAAAAACCTTTCTATTGGGCAGTGGCAAGGCGTTAACCCGTTAGTCATAGCACTATTCAACCTCATGGGCATCTGGCCTCTTATTTACAGCGCAGTAGTATTTATTGATGGTAGAGGACAAAAAATACCTGCTTGGCTGTTTGCTACTGCCTCTTTCGGAGTTGGTGCTTTTGCCTTGTTGCCGTACTTAGCCTTTAGAGAACCAAATAATCAGTTTGTCGGTCAAAAGAATATCTTACTCAAGGTACTAGATTCTCGTGTGACTGGTTTTGTATTAACGGTAGCCACAGTTGTTCTAGTCACCTACGGTATAAGAGAAGGAGATTGGGGCAGTTTTGTGCAAGAGTGGCAAACTAACCGCTTCATCCATGTGATGAGTTTAGATTTTTGCTTACTCTCCCTATTATTTCCCACATTACTTGGGGATGATATGGTGCGTCGCGGTTGGAAAAGTCCCCAGTTGTTCTGGTTAATAGCGTTGATACCACTATTCGGCCCATTGGTTTATTTATCTGTGCGTCCATCTTTACAAGAGGTGGGTATAGAGTCCATATCCAAGCAGCCAGCAACGAATTGAAGAATAAAGTACATTTTTCACAATCCAAAATCGTTCGATGGTTCCTGAGCGAAGTCGAAGGACTGAGCGTAGCGTTCCGCAGGAAAGTCTAAAATCCAAAGTGATATCATCCAAAGTCCCCGCTTTTCATAGGTTTGGGGATTTTCTGTGGGTGTGTAAATCCAAGAGAAAGTTTTTTCTGAAAGTACTTTACAAAACGCAATAAATTATTTAAGATGTGTAACAGGTAGTCAAACCTACCTAAATTCATCTGCAAATAATCGCATTTATAAAACAATGACAACAACCTTACAACGTCGCGAAAGCGCCAACGTATGGGATCGATTCTGCGAATGGATCACCAGCACCAACAACCGGATCTACATCGGTTGGTTCGGCGTAGTAATGATTCCAACCTTGCTAGCGGCTACCGCTTGCTTCGTAATCGCTTTCATCGCTGCTCCTCCAGTAGACATTGATGGTATCCGCGAACCAGTAGCAGGTTCTTTGATTTACGGAAACAACATCATCTCTGGTGCAGTTGTTCCTTCCTCCAACGCTATCGGCTTGCACTTCTACCCAATTTGGGAAGCAGCTTCCTTAGATGAGTGGTTATACAACGGCGGCCCTTACCAATTGGTAATTTTCCACTTCCTGATTGGCATATTCTGCTACATGGGTCGTGAATGGGAATTATCCTACCGCTTAGGTATGCGTCCTTGGATTGCGATCGCATATTCAGCACCTGTTGCAGCAGCAAGTGCAGTATTCTTGGTATACCCCATCGGACAAGGTTCTTTCTCTGATGGTATGCCCTTGGGTATTTCTGGAACCTTCAACTTCATGATCGTGTTCCAAGCAGAACACAACATCTTAATGCACCCCTTCCACCAACTCGGTGTAGCTGGTGTATTCGGCGGAAGTTTGTTCTCTGCAATGCACGGTTCTTTGGTTACATCTTCCTTGGTTCGTGAAACAACCGAAACCGAGTCCCTTAACTACGGTTACAAATTCGGTCAAGAAGAAGAAACCTACAACATCGTTGCAGCCCACGGCTACTTCGGTCGGTTAATCTTCCAATATGCTTCTTTCAACAACAGCCGTTCACTGCACTTCTTCTTAGCAGCATGGCCTGTAATCGGAATCTGGTTCACCGCCTTGGGTGTAAGCACAATGGCGTTCAACTTGAATGGTTTCAACTTCAACCAATCAATCATTGACTCTGAAGGTCGTGTGATTGCAACTTGGGCGGATGTAATCAACCGCGCTAACCTGGGTATGGAAGTAATGCACGAGCGTAACGCTCACAACTTCCCTCTTGATTTGGCTGCTGGTGATTCTGCTCCTGTAGCTTTAACTGCTCCTGCTATCAACGGTTAATTCTGAAGTTTAGCTAAATAAGAGAGCGCCCTCTGGTAACGGAGGGCGCTTTCTCATTTGTACAGGTAAAAGATAAGGTTAGATAGCAATCCTAAATGAGTTGTGAAAAATAGTTTTCTAATCGAACCACAGAGGCGCAGAGAACACGGAGAGATAAGAAATAGAGGTTTTAACAAATAATTTAGGAATGCTATACGTCAAACATTCCCAGTGCCAAAGCATAAAAATTAACTTTTGCACGAACTCTAGGTAAAATACATAAGCCTAATCCTTTTTCTTTAAGATCATGGGCAACACTTTTGGTCATCTATTTCGCATCACTACTTTTGGCGAATCTCACGGCGGCGGTGTGGGGGTTGTGATTGATGGTTGTCCTCCACAACTAGAAATTTCGGCGGAAGAAATTCAAGTAGAATTAGATAGAAGGCGTCCGGGACAAAGTAAAATTACGACCCCTCGCAAAGAAGCCGATACCTGCGAGATTTTATCAGGTGTATTTGAAGGCAAAACTTTGGGAACTCCTATATCAATTTTGGTACGCAACAAAGATGCTCGTTCGCAAGACTACGACGAGATGGCCGAGAAGTATCGCCCTTCTCATGCGGATGCAACTTATGATGCAAAATATGGCATTCGCAATTGGCAAGGTGGGGGTAGATCGTCAGCGCGTGAGACAATTGGCAGAGTAGCAGCAGGTGCGATCGCTAAAAAAATTCTCCGTCAAGTTGCCAATGTTGAAGTTATTGCTTACGTCAAGCGCATCAAGGACTTGGAAGGTGTAGTCGATCCAAATACTGTCACCTTAGAACAAGTGGAAAGTAATATCGTTCGCTGTCCCGATGCTGAATGTAGCGATCGCATGATTGAATTAATTGAGCAAGTTGGTAGACAAGGTGATTCTATCGGCGGTGTCGTAGAATGTGTGGCGCGTAACGTGCCGAAAGGTTTGGGGGAACCAGTATTTGATAAATTAGAAGCTGATATTGCTAAGGGTGTGATGTCTCTCCCTGCTAGCAAAGGCTTTGAAATTGGTTCCGGTTTTGGCGGAACGCTGTTAACCGGAATTGAGCATAATGACGAATATTATATTGATGAAAATGGTGAAATTCGCACTGTAACTAACCGTTCTGGTGGTATTCAGGGGGGAATTTCCAACGGGGAAAATATCATTTTACGAGTTGCATTTAAGCCAACGGCGACAATTAGAAAAGAGCAAAAGACAGTAACTCGTGAAGGTGAAGAAACCCTATTAGCTGCAAAAGGACGACACGATCCTTGTGTGTTACCGCGTGCAGTTCCAATGGTTGAGGCAATGGTGGCGCTGGTGTTGTGTGACCATTTGTTACGGCATCATGGACAGTGTAAGGTGTTGTAGGGATTATACTTTGACTTTCATAAAATATTTATGCTTCGGGGGTGAGTGTCTGACTCGCCCTTTTTTACTGGCATTGCTATAGTAGCGGATAACACATTTAACTACGTGCGATCGCATCTGTTAGCAATATGAGTAAAGAGTCTCAAAATCGCTTAGAACACTTTGCTGCTTTAAAGTCCAAATACCAAGTAACTCAATATGTAGATTCATTGCCCGCTAGTTTGCTGTATCTGATACTACGAAAACTTGACTTAGGAATTGAACTCCTTGACTTAGAATCTAATTGGTTGGGAGAGTCTCGGCTTGAGGAGACTTTAGAAGCTATCAAGCAAAAGCAGAAATATAAAGTACAAGAATTCGGAAATTTAGAATTTGAATTCTCCAAATTGAAATCTAAGTACAAAGCTACAAGTTATAACGGTTCCTGGCAATCTAGTCATCTCTATTTCATTCTTTTGAAACTGGAATCAGGAAATTTCCTTACTGATTTAGAGGTTAAATGGCTAAGAGCAAATGGTTTATATGAAACCAATAAAATTGCTCAAGAGGTAAAACTATTTAGTCAACTTAAATCTAAATATAAAGCTACTCAATATCAAGACTCATATCCTGACAACCCACTTTATCAAATACTCAAAAAATTAGAGTTAACAGAAAGTTTAAGTAATTCTGAATATAATTGGCTGATCAATAACGAACTATTTGAAACAGCAGAGATTTTTCAACAACAAGAGTCAGTAAAAGAAACTCACTTTGCTCAATTACGAGATAAATACCAAGCTAATAAACACCTGGATTTATCATTATCCAGTCCACTATATCCAATACTGCAAAATATTGACGCAAAAGATAATTTGAGTGAGTCAGAAATTAACTGGCTAGAACAGCAAGGACTTAACGAAACAATTATCATTGCTCAAGAATTGGAACAAACACGAAAATTTGCTGCTTTGAGATATAAATATAAGGTAACTCGTTATGAGGATTCATCGCCTAAAAGTCACCTATATAAAATTCTCAAAAGGCTTGAGTTTTCTAATCAGTTAGGCGAACAGGATATTAACTTTCTCAAAAAACGCAAGCTGACTGAGATTATAGAAATTGCAAATGAAAAATACGCCTCTACCCTAAAATCTAAGATCGATTTAGGAGAACTACTTAATGAGTCAGAAATTGAGTGGTTGAAAAATAATAGACGTGAAGATATCATTATTGTTGCTAAACAAAAGCACTTTGCGGCATTGAAATTAAAATATGATGTTTTAGGTTATCAAGATAAATCACACACCAGTCTTTTATACACAATTTTGCAAAAGCTTGAGTTAAAAGAGCGACTTGAACTAACGGAGATTGCTTGGCTTCAAGAGACTAAAATTGAAGTGCTTAAATCAACATATAGTCATTATAGGTGGCAAAAAGAGCCTCAGTATCAAGGGACTAAATTATTCTCTGGTAAAATTTGGATTGCTTATCACACAATTGAAGCAAATTTCTATGAGCAGGAGTTTCAACGCACTGGGAATAAATGGAACTTAGCAAACGCTAGTAGCCATTGGCGCAAAGCAGATAAACCAGAACAGGCATTGCAACTGACGAATAATTTGGAACTCGACAAAATAAAAGAAAATAAACTCAAGTCAGCTTTGCTAACTAGCAGAGGTGGAGCTTTTCGAGATATTGATAAATTAGATAAAGCGGAAAATTGTGCCCGTCAAGCTATTGAATATCAACCAAAAAGCCATCATCCTTACACATTGATGGGTGCTATTTCTTTTGAACGACATCAATATTCAGATGGTGAATATTGGTTTCAAGAAGCAATCAAACGTGGTGCTAATCCTAGAGATATGGATTCTGAAATCAAGCGAGTAGTGAAAAATGCTAAGGATGAAAATAAGCGTCGGGAAGTAATAGAATACTTGCTGAAAAAAGATTCACAACGATATGCTTGGGCTAAGTCTTATCTCAAAAAATCGTCAGACAATGGTAAATAAACTGGTTTGCATCACCAAACTACCAACATGACCAGATTCATCCATGACCAATTTGCCAAAGACTACCTCGAACAATTACTCACTCCTTACGGCGAAGTCCAAGCAGCTAGACGAGTCGCAGGAGAAGTTAGACAGATAGTAACAATTCATCAGTTGCCATGTATCTCAGAAACCTTATGGCTGAGAATCATCGGTAGGGGAAAATTTCAAAACATAAATGACAATTTTCACCGATTATTATTGCTAAGACCGTGATACATTTTTAGATTAGCGACTTATTGAATAAGTCGCTAATCTTGTTGTTAAGCTGTTGTAGCGATCGCTCAAGAGTGTAAAATGTTTCATATAGCGTTGTATTAAGCAGGCAAGGTAGATCGCTGATGTATAATATTGCAACTTAATATAAATAATTAAACATGGATTTTCTGACAGTTCTAGGATTAGCTGCCGCCACAATAACTACAATTTCTTTTTTACCGCAGATGTTTAAAACTTGGCAAACAAAATCAGCAAAAGATGTTTCTTTTGTTACGTTAGTTACATTCATAAGTGGTATTTTTTTGTGGCTAATCTATGGAATTTATTTACAATCCTTGCCAATTATTCTTGCTAACGCCATAACATTGATTTTTAACTTAATTATTCTATGGCTTAAAATTAAATATAGATAAACTTGCCTCTAACAAACACCTGTGACATCATCTGTATTTGAATCTGAACGCCTTCTATTTACACCCACCCCCCCAGACACCAACGCTATCCCCATAATCTTTGCCTTTCCCAACGAGTACAGCGTAGGTATCACTAGCCTTGGCTATCAAGTGGTGTGGGCAACTTTTGCAATGCGTGATGATGTGCAGGTGAGTCGCCTGTTTATCGACACTCACGAACAACTCCCCAGAACACCGGAAATTGTGGGATTTTCGATTTCTTGGGAACTGGATTATGTGAATATTCTAAATTTGCTGGAATCTTTAGAAATTCCCATTCGAGGAACCTCTCGTGATGATTCTCATCCGATAATTTTTGGTGGTGGCCCCGTTCTCACAGCTAACCCCGAACCTTTTGCAGATTTTTTCGATGTCATTTTACTAGGGGATGGCGAAACCCTGCTAGGGAATTTTATTGAGGCTTACAAAGAAGTCAGAAATGCCTCAAGACAAACTCAACTAAAAAGACTTGCACAAATACCAGGAATTTATGTACCCAGTTTGTATGAGGTGGAATATCACACAAAAAATGGTGAATTAAAGTCAATTAAACCAATTTCTCCCGAAATTCCCGCAGTGGTGCAAAAGCAAACTTACCGGGGAAATACTCTATCGGCATCAACTGTAGTCACCGAAAAAGCGGCATGGGAAAATATCTACATGGTGGAAGTGGTGAGAAGTTGTCCAGAAATGTGCCGCTTTTGTTTGGCGAGTTATCTCACACTGCCTTTTAGAACAGCCAGTCTGGAAGATTCATTAATTCCAGCGATCGCAAAAGGTTTAGAAGTCACAAATCGGCTAGGATTATTAGGGGCTTCAGTCACTCAGCATCCAGAATTTGAGACTTTGCTAGATTATATTAGTCAGCCAAAGTATGATGATGTCCGCCTCAGTATTGCCTCAGTACGAACCAATACTGTTACAGTCCAGTTAGCCGAAACTTTGACGAAACGAGACACGCGATCGCTTACCATTGCAGTAGAGAGTGGTTCTGAGAAAATCCGGCAAATCGTCAACAAAAAGCTGCATAACGATGAAATTATCCAAGCAGCCATAAATGCCAAAGCTGGCGGATTAAAAAGCTTGAAACTCTACGGAATGGCCGGAATTCCTGGTGAAGAAGCAGAAGATTTAGAACAAACCGTGGCGATGATGCGTAATATCAAAAAAGCTGCGCCGGGATTGCGCTTAACATACGGATGCAGCACCTTTGTGCCCAAAGCACATACGCCGTTTCAATGGTTTGGGGTAAATCGCCAAGCAGAAAAACGGTTGCAGTTTTTGCAAAAACAGCTAAAACCACAGGGGATAGAATTTCGCCCAGAAAGCTATAATTGGTCGATTATACAGGCTTTATTATCGAGAGGCGATCGCAGACTCTCCCAACTTCTTGAACTTACTCGTGACTTTGGCGATTCCTTGGGTAGCTACAAACGTGCTTTCAAGCAACTCAAAGGACAAATCCCCGACTTAGATTTCTACGTCCACGCCGAATGGTCAACAGAACAAGTATTACCCTGGAGCCACTTGCAAGGGCCTCTGCCACAGTCTACACTACTAAAGCATTTGGCTGATGCTAAGAGTTATATCAACCCATCTCCAAAGGAATTACAGCCATTGAATTCATAGCTGAAAACTTGATGCAAAACACAGCCGAGTATTACTGCGCCTATTGCGGCGAACCGAACTTAACTTTTATTGATTTGAGTGCTGGAGGACAGCAATCTTACGTTGAAGATTGTCAAGTTTGTTGTAACCCAAATATTTTGTATGTGCGGGTTGATGAAGATACCCTAGATATCGAGATTGATACCGAATCCGAAAGTTGAATTTTAGGTTTTTCTTTCCATGCTGCACTTTAAACATTCCTCAATCATTAACGCCTCACCAGAAGTAGTTTGGAAATTTCACGAAAGGCCAGATATTTTGCAACTGTTGAATCCACCTTGGCAGCCAGTCCAAGTGGTTCGTCGTGAAGGAGGGCTAAACGTGGGCGCTATCACCGAATTTCGCCTGTTTCTCGGCCCATTACCCTTAACTTGGTTAGCGCGTCATACTGAATGTGAAAAATATCGTCTGTTTACCGACGAACAGATATCTGGCCCCTTTGAATCTTGGGTACATCGACATGAATTTGAATCAGAAAATGGCAAAACCAGATTAACTGACGCTATTTCCTTCTCTATGCCTGGTGGAGGAACTGTTGAATTTGTCAGTGGTTGGCTAGTGCAAGCGCAATTAGAAGCAATGTTTCGCTACCGCCACTATGTGACTAAACGAGAATGCGAGTAATTATGAGCATTCTCTTGTAGTAAGTGGCTCCAGATTTTGAGCTTACTAGGAGCCATACTTATTATTTTATCTTTGTTAGTTTGGATAATAAAAATCAGTAATTTTTCTAATTGACATTAGATTTTTTTGACATTATAGATACTATTTTGCTAATTTCAAAGTATTTGCTGAAAAGCTTGGAAATCTCATCCTTAGAGTTAAGGTTTTAGGACTTACGCGCTGTACAAATGCATCGTGATGTGAATTAACGATCTTGAGGTTGTTGAAGGCTTTCCTTAATTATCCTGCGCTCGTAAATAGACCATGTTGTAGGGTCATACGTGTCAACAAAGACGCGAAACCGCACGTCCGCCAGGGATTGTAAATCCCTGTCTCATAGCTAAAGTCCTCTTCAGAGGACTAAGATAGCGCGAAAATTTTCAGTCTACTTCAGTAGACTTGAGTAATTAGTCAGGGATTTACAATCCCTGGCGGGTGAACAACACCCAATCAGTACGCTATTTTTGGCAAAAGTAGACACCAATGAGCATTGCTGTGCCCCTACGAAATATGTGGTTTTTAACCTTATGTATATTTAGCATTTCTTGTCAATGCGTAAGTCCTAGGTTTAATCCTCAGTCTGAACTTTGGTGCGATCGCTTGGCAAAGATCGCTTTCTAGCCTACATTAGTTTGGGATCTCAACGGCTACAGCCTCATGCACGAATTACTCCACTTCATTCCCTACTCTTGCCGCTAATTATGTTACCGCCTTTTTTCCAGACTTCGGCTGTTTAAAAGCCCCATATTAAAAACACTAGTTTTTATAATCACTAAAGCTATCAGTGCTATAACTTACATAATCCAACCGCCATAACAAAAACAGTTGTTGGTATGGCAGTTGTATGTGTAATAATAGTTAAAGTATCTTAATATTTCTAAATGTATTAAGTGTTGGCACTATCCAATGCAAAACACTGACCACTAATAGAGTTTTCTGGCTGGTGGTTAGTGCTTTTTGTTGTGGCTTATTTTAGGAATTTTCACTGGAATACGAGGCAGAGTAGAAGCGTGATTCAATTAGAACAACCACCCAGTCATCAATCAAAGCTGACCCCAGTGGTGAAAAGTAAATCTCAGTTTAAAGGGCTTTTGATTGCTATTGCCATTGTTAGCGTATGGGTAATTAGTCTAAGTTTATTACTCTCCCTTGACATCTCCAAATTACAATTTTGGATGCTATTTCCCAGCATACTTTGGCAAACATTTTTATATACAGGATTATTTATTACATCTCATGATGCTATGCATGGGGTGGTGTTTCCTCAGAACAGCAAAATTAATCATCTTATTGGGACATTAACCCTATCTCTTTATGGTCTTTTACCATATAAAAAATTATTGAAAAAGCATTGGCTACACCACCACAATCCAGCAACTCAGATAGACCCAGATTTTCATAATGGTAAATACAAAAACTTCTTTGCTTGGTATTTACATTTTATGAAAGGTTACTGGAGTTGGGGACAAATAATTGCTCTAACAATTATTTATAACTTTGCAAAATATATACTCCATATACCGAGTGACAATCTAAATTATTTTTGGGTACTTCCTTCACTTTTAAGTTCATTCCAATTATTTTATTTTGGTACTTTCCTCCCACATAGTGAACCAATCACAGGCTATATTCAGCCTCATTGCGCCCAAACGATTAACCGTCCAATTTGGTGGTCATTTATTACGTGCTATCATTTCGGCTATCACGAAGAACACCACGAATATCCCCATATTCCTTGGTGGCAATTACCAGAAATTTACAAAGCAAAATAGTTATTGTTCTTCTAATAAATAAGTAGGCGTGAATAATTAAAGGTTTGTAGTCAGTGTCTCCAGACCTTAAAATAAATCTGGGGCTGCTTACTAAGAGACAATTTATTCTGCTTATGCCAATTAATAATTCTCGTTTTGTAACCTATAGCCCTGCTTATACAATCGTTCCCACTTACGAGTGCTTTAATCGGTGTAGTTACTGCAACTTTCGCAGCGAACCGGGTAAAAGTCCCTGGATGAGTCTTTCAGATGCAGACAGTATTTTAAAACCACTTCAAAACGAAAAAGTCTGTGAAATCCTCATACTTAGCGGTGAAGTACATCCCCATTCGCCAAAGCGTCAGGCGTGGTTTGAGCGAATTTATGATTTGTGTGAATTAGCGCTTTCAATGGGGTTTTTACCTCACACAAATGCAGGCCCGCTGAGTTTTGAGGAAATGCAAAAGCTCAAGCGTGTGAATGTTTCGATGGGGCTGATGTTGGAACAGTTAACGCCAACATTGTTAAATAGTGTACATCGGCACGCACCGAGTAAATTGCCAGAAGTTCGTTTACAGCAATTGCAATGGGCGGGAGAGTTGCAGATTCCTTTTACAACGGGGTTGCTGTTGGGAATTGGGGAAACTGTAGATGATTGCTGGGAAACATTGACAGCTATATCTGAACTGCATCAACGTTATCACCATATTCAAGAAGTTATCTTACAACCTCATAGTCCAGGATATCAGCAAACCTTTGATGCACCACCTTTTGACCCTCATCAGTTACCAAAAGTAATTGCTAAAGCACGTCAGATTTTACCGCCAGATATTACTATTCAAATTCCGCCGAATTTAGTTAAAGATGACCGATGGTTACTCGCTTGTATCGAAGCTGGTGCGCGAGATTTAGGTGGAATTGGGCCAAAAGATGAGGTGAATCCCGATTATCCTCATGTTCAAGAACAGGGATTAAGAGAAATTTTACAACCTGCGGGGTGGGAATTGATGCCGCGATCGCCAGTTTATCCGCAATTTGATAGTTGGTTGTCGGGAGAATTACAAACAGCAGTGAAGCACTGGCGCAAGACTCTAACCCCAGCTTCTCTTTTGTAAGAACAGGGAAGTAGAGATTTTCCTATCTCGTAGTAGTTTTATTGCTGACGAGTATTTGAGGTGCGTTCATCCACCTTTGAACTCCGTTAATGAGTGTTTGAACTGGATTAATCCACCTCTGAACTCCGTTAACGAGTGTTTGAACTGGATTAATCCACCTCTGAACTCCGTTAACGAGTGTTTGAACTGGATTCATCCACCTCTGAACTCCGTTAACGAGTCTTTGAACTGGATGCATCCACCTCAACTCTGTATGATCTCGATTATTATGAGCATCATTGCTATATTTTTTACCTATGCCTAATAGTACTGACTTACTCGCAAACCTCTACAATGCCTTTAACCCCTTTGAACCCTTACTCGCAGGTGATCCAAAATATGTAGATTGTCAGGATGTGCGGGGAGATGCCGATATTTTGCAAGAGTTGGGAAATAGGATGCAACTGGCAAATACAAATACTTGCCAATTGTATTCTGGTCATCGAGGTGCGGGGAAGTCTACAGAATTACTCAGGTTAAAGAAATATTTAGAAAATCGGAAATTTTATGTAGTCTATTTTGCGGCTGATGAAGAGGATATCGATTCTGAAGATGCCCAATATACAGATATACTCCTCGCCTGTACCCGCCGTTTGCTCAAAGATTTAAAAGGAATTGCTAGTCCTCGTCCGATACTCGACTGGTTGAAAGATCGTTGGGTAGATTTAAAAGATTTGGCGCTGACTCCCATAGAATTTGAGAAGATGGCTGTAGAAGTGCAGCTTGCTCAATTCGCCAAGTTAACCGCAAATTTAAGAGCTGTTCCTGAATTACGCCAGAAGATTCGCCAAAAAATTGATCCTCACACCGTCACTTTAATTCAGGTGTTAAATGAGTTTCTGGTGGATGCAAAACAGCACTTACCTAATGGCTACAATAAACTGGCGGTAATTGTCGATAATTTAGACCGGATGGTGTTAGTTAAAGATGGCGACGGACGCACAAACTATGAGGAAGTCTTTTTAGACCGCAGCGAACAACTCCAAGCTTTAGATTGCCATTTGATTTACACTGTCCCCATTTCAATGGTCTATTCTAGCAGGGCAACAGACCTCAGAGATATCTACGGCGACCCCCAAATTTTGCCGATGATTATGGTAAACACTCTCAAGGGGGAAGTTTATCAGCCAGGACTCAAGAAAGTTAAGGAAGTAATTAAGAAGCGAGTCCGGCAAATTGCACCAGAACTATCACTAGAAACAGAAATTTTCGACAGTCCCCAAACCTTAGACAGACTTTGTTTAATGAGTGGAGGTCATGTGAGGAATTTGCTATTGTTAACTCAAAATGCTATTGGGCGCACCGAAGAGTTACCTGTTTCAGAAAAGGCGGCGCGACGAGCAATTACTCAAGCCAGAGATACTTATCGCCGCACTGTGGAAAATCATCAATGGTGTCTGTTGGCGGAAGTGTCTTGTTCTAAGCGGATTATTAATGATGACTTGTATCGGAGTTTGATGTATAATCGCTGTCTTTTAGAATATCGCTATATGGATGATGATGGAGAGATGCAGCGTTGGTATGATATTCATCCATTGATTCAAGGAATTCCAGAATTTAAAGAAGCCTTAGCGAAACTTTCATGAACCCAAATTTAAGCGATTGGGATGATGATTTACCTCCAGAACCAGAAGAAGTTTATCAAGACTTGCTTCGCACATTGAAGCGTAAATCAGGATTTGGTTTGTTTTTTGTCCAATGTACACCTGTGGAAGCAGACAAGTTTATTGTCAAACTTCCTCAAGAGATTCCGCAGAAGAAGATTGAAGTTTTGCGCTTGGTTGAGGCGATTGATAATTTATATCAACCAGTGGCAGAGTTTGTTAAAGAGAAGCAAATTGATATTTTATTGATTAAAGGTCTGGAATATTCTTTATATAAATATGAAAAAAGAAGTTTTGGGGAAATTACCGAAGGACAATTTAGCAATTTAACTAGTGTTCCACATATTTTAAATCACTTAAACCAACAGCGAGAACGCTTTAGAGATGATTTTCCTATTAGCTTTGTTTTTCTTTTGCGTTCATTTTCGATAAATTATTTTATTCATCGTGCCCCAGATTTTTTTGATTGGCGTTCTGGTGTGTTTGAATTACCGACAACGCCAGAAGTGGTAGAACAAGAATCAACTCGTCTACTAGATGAAGCAGACTATGAAAAATATTTAAAACTTAGCCCTGAACAAAAAATTGAGAAAATCCTAGAAATTCAAGATTTACTGGCAGAAAAACATCAGTCGGAGAGTCGTAAAGCAAATTTACTGCTTGAACTAGGAGATTTACTAACTACTGCTAAAGAATCTGAAGCAGCTATCGCATTCTATGACCAAGCACTAAAACTTCAACTAGATAACCACCAAGTTTGGCATAGGCGAGGTCTTGGGTTTGGCAGTTTAGAACGTTACGAGGAGGAAATAGCGTCTTACGACAAAGCAATAGAAATTAAACCAGATTATCACTTAGTCTGGCATCACCGAGGTATCGCGCTTAAGGACTTAGGTAAATGGAAAGAAGCTCTCGCTAGCTGGGAAAAAGCGATAGAAATTAAACCAAATGCCGGAAGTTTGAACTGGCAAGGAAATGCTTTAGATAATCTAGGGCAATCTGAAGAAGCAGTAATCTGTTATGACCAAGCCATTGCCCTTAATTACAACCATCCTCATGCTTGGTATAACAAGGGCATTGCGCTACGCAAATTAGGACGTAATGAAGAAGCGATCGCATCCTATGACCAAGCATTGAAAATTAAATCTGATGACTACGAAGCTTGGAACGGTAAAGGTAATGCCCTATTTAATTTAGGACGCTTTGAAGAAGCGATCGCATCCTACAATCAAGCACTGAAGATTAAACCAGATTACCACGAAGCTTGGTATTATCAGGGTGCTGCATTAATTAAATTAGGTCGCTGGAGAGAAGGAAATAACAGTATTAGCAAGGCTATTGAAATTAATCCAGATTTTATAAACGCTCTGCTTAATATGCAGAAGAAACACATTATCAGTTGGTTTAAGCAAAAATTGGGATTACAAAAATTAGTTCTGATTTTGATAAGTTTCTTGAGGCTGATTAGATTGAGGCGTTGATTGAGCGACCTTGCTATTAAAGTTTATGGTTTAGATGATTTTAACTTATTTTAATGTAGCGATCGCAATCTCATTTCCACTGAAAATACTAACTGAAATTAAAAGTGAATATTCTGATAAAAATTATGTCCCAACTTAAAATTGACTATCCAGAAACTTTACCAGATGCCTTACAGCAAACGCGAGAACAGTTTGAACAAGAAGCAAAAATGGCGATGGCAGTTAAACTATTTGAAATGAAACGGATTTCTTCTGGTTTAGCTGCACAATTAGCAGGTATAGATAGGGTAAGTTTTTTACTTAATTTACACCGTTATGGTGTAGCAATGATTGATTTAACAGAAGAGGAACTTATATCTGATTTAGCGAATGCTTGAAACTAATATAATTGTTATCAACACAGCACCACTTATTTCTATAATAGCGGCAATAGGCGATTTAAGAATACTTCAATCTTTGTATACTCAAGTTTTAGTTCCCTTTGAAGTTTGTCAAGAAATACTTGCTGGAGGTGCAAGCGGATTTGCAGTAAGTGAATTTGAGGATGCCGATTGGCTACAAAAATCGCAAATACCCTTAACTAATATTTCTCCGTTCTTACTTAATTCTTTAGATTTAGGAGAAGCTTCTGTTATCCAACTTGCGCTCAACGAAAATATCCAGACTGTTTGCATTGATGAATCTGCTGGTAGACGAGTTGCCAGGTTAAGCGGTCTTTCTGTTACAGGTACTATCGGTATTTTGTTGCGCTCACACCGAGAAGGATACCCTATTGATATTAAACAAGCAATTGACCGAATGATTGCTCGTGGAATTAGGCTAAGTGAAACTATTATCAATTTTGCACTTCAACAAACTGGTGAAATAGATCCTTAAATTTTGTTCTGAAACGGCGCGTGTTGTTACCATTGCTCAATTTGTGAGTTACACCACCAAAATCACTTCAAATAAATACCCACCGTGAACTAATTCACAACGCATCCCTCAAACGAGAGAGATAGGAGCCTAAACCCTGTTGTAAAATAGACATATAAGGATTCGGGGGGCCATTTAACTGGTCATAAACGCCTATAGAAACTATTTTTGGAAATCTCCAAGGTCTGAAGTCCAGCCAGCTGAAGCAACTACAGCGGCTGTATCACCAGCGCATACCAGGCGATCGCATCACCACGCCTGAGTTTTCCCAGCGTTTGGCAGCAATTAGCACAGAAGTCAATCAGCCTGTGTGCGCCTACATCAACCGTCGCGGACAAGTGATTCGTGTCGGGGTAGGCACACCGCGTCAAACGCAAATACCACCGATGGAATTGCCCCGTTACGGTGCAGAACGACTCAGTGGTATTCGTTGTATTGCCACCCATCTCAAGCCAGAACCGCCCAACGAAGCGGCACTCACGGCTATGGCCCTGCAACGTTTAGATGCCCTAGTTGTCCTAAATATTACCGGAACAGGATTTACACGGCGGGGAGGCGGTGCAACTGGGTATGTGAAAGAAGCTTATCTAGCTCATCTGACACCCCAAGACTCTCGCACTCTGATTCCTAGTCCTGCTGCTGTCAAAGTAGAGGAAAGCCAATTCGGCTTCGCTCACTCTAAACAAATCCAATCCCCAAGTTGGAATATATCGCCACCTTTGGACTTGGACGATCTGGCAGACCAGGATTTAGTAGACTTGGTAGAAAATCTGGAAGCGGAATTCCAGCGCGAATTTGTCGCCCAGAAAGTAGATGCTGACCACGATCGCGTGCTGATTGTGGGGCTGATGACCAGTGAGATGACTCCCCTACAATTCCAAGATACCCTATTAGAATTGGCACGGTTAGTTGATACCGCTGGGGGAGATGTATTACAGACAATACAACAAAAGCGATCGCGCGTTCATCCCCAAACCGTAGTTGGCGAAGGTAAGGTGCAAGAAATTGCCCTAACGGCCCAAACACTAGGAGTCAATCTCGTCGTCTTTGACCGCGACCTCTCACCCTCCCAAGTCCGCAACTTAGAAATGCAAATTGGTATCCGGGTAGTTGACCGCACTGAAGTAATTTTGGATATCTTTGCCCAACGCGCTCAGTCTCGTGCCGGTAAGTTGCAAGTAGAACTAGCACAGTTAGAATACATGCAACCGCGACTGGCTGGTAGAGGTCGCACCATGTCCCGATTAGGTGGTGGTATTGGGACTCGTGGCCCTGGTGAAACCAAACTAGAAACTGAACGCCGTGCCATTGGGCAACGAATTTCTCGACTACAAAAAGAAGTAACTCAGTTGCAAGCGCATCGTTCGCGGTTACGGCAGCGACGGCAGCATCGGGAAGTTCCTTCGGTCGCTTTGGTTGGATATACCAACGCTGGTAAGTCCACTTTGCTGAATGCTCTCACGAATGCAGAAGTTTATACAGCCGACCAGTTATTTGCCACTCTCGATCCTACTACCCGCCGCCTAGTGATTCCTTATGGCGAAACCAATGAACATCAGGAGATTCTGATTACAGATACAGTAGGGTTTATACACGAACTGCCTGCATCGTTAATGGATGCCTTCCGCGCCACCTTGGAGGAAGTCACAGAAGCCGATGCCCTACTACATTTAGTAGATTTGTCTCATCCTGCTTGGTTGCGTCATATTCGCTCAGTCAGAGAAATTTTGGCACAAATGCCAATAACTCCTGGCCCGGCGCTAGTGATTTTTAACAAGATCGATCAAGCCAATAGTGAGACACTAGCTCTAGCTAGAGAAGAATTCCCTCTCGCGGTATTTATTTCTGCGAGTCAGCGCTTGGGATTAGAAACTCTACGTCAGCGCCTTGCCAAGCTGATTGAATACGCTGTTGATTCTCAGTAAATACTGAAATAAATTTTTAATTTCTAGTTAAAAATGCCGTAGTTAATAGTAACTATGGCATTTTTTATTGAAAATAATAGATATTTCTACTTTACTAAAGCTTTATCGGGTTATGTGGAATTTGCTGAATGACAATATTATAAAAGACGTGCTAGAACAATTGATTAATGGTATTTTTCTGTTTATGACTGATACAGTAATTGAATTTATTCACAAAATAAATTCTAATTACGTATAAAGATTTAAGCATTGAACTTGTTCTTAATTAATTTTCTACAGCAGAATTCAGATTGGGCTGCGCCCCGCTGCGCTAACAGGAGTAAAACACACTTTATATCTGGATAACAGACTTAGCTTATGTACCTTATAACTTTAAGTCTGCTGTAAGTACTGTATTAAACTTTCAGAATGACTTTTAGAATTATCTCATTTATCAACATTATGTAAAGAAAGGTATATGCAATTAGCTTCACAGCCATTTGAGTCGAAAGATGTCAAAGTACAGCTTCTTTTAACTGGAGGACATCAATATACTGTTTATTTAAAATCGGATGCACCTTTACTGCATAGCCTTTTAACAACAGTTGTGGCTCGTGCTTACAAACAAGAATCTGAGTTACAGAATTTATTCCAAATTCCCATCAATGAAGGTCGCTCGGTTTTGTGTTTTCCTGGCGAACATCTTATAGGCGTGGTTACAGAACCCCCAATCTTTGTACAGCAATCAGAGAAAATACAATTGCAAAATGATTATATTTTGGATTCTGATTATATACAAATAGATAATTTTCTTCAACCAGAAGAACACAAACACTTACTCAAATATGTCCTAGATAAAGAGTTGGACTTCTTGCCAAGCAATACTTCTACAAAGGATATTAACTATCGCCAATCAATGGTTATCTACTCATTCCCTGAATTTTCTGAACTGATATTAAAGAGAATTCAAGTAATGATTCCTGATATCATGAGCAAATTAAACTTACCATTATTTTCTGTATCACAAGTTGAAAGCCAACTAACTGCACATAATGATGGTAACTATTACAAACTTCATAATGACAATGGCAGTGCAGATACTGCTACTAGAGAATTAACATACGTTTATTATTTTTATCAAGAACCAAAATCATTTTCTGGTGGTGAGTTGTTGATATACGACAGCAAAATTGAAAATAACGTATATGTAAATGCTGAGACATTCAAAACAGTCGAACCTCGCAACAACAGCATTGTATTTTTCCTGAGCCGTTATATGCACGAAGTACTTCCTGTGAATTGTCCCTCTCAAGCTTTCGGAGATAGTCGATTTACTATCAATGGCTGGGTGCGTCGATAAGCAAATTAAGTATAATTACTGTATACTATCACCATGAATATTTAACTTTAGGTAAGGCGATCGCCTTACCTAATTTATTGCAAACTCATAGCCCATCGACTTTCTGAGTAATATCTTTCATTGCATTATCAATAGTCTATCAATATTACTTAAGCAATTTATTTATAAGTTTGAAATAAAGATTTAGTTCGCCAATTAAAACTAGAAATATTACCTAATTAAATAAAAATAATTTTCATAGTAAAAATACTTAGCACTCGTAATTTGATCGTGTGAACGTCATTTATTTATGCTCTATTAAATTTTTGATAAAGCTTAAATAAAACAGTACTACATCTCTTTTTTTTGTGTCAATTTAGATTAGCAAATGATGTCAATAATGCTCGTATAAACATCATTATTAGGAAGCTTTTTCATATCTTGTTTAAAACGAAGAGGTTTGATTTACATGTCTCAAGCATATTCAAAAAAAGTAATTGGTTATATAAGTTGTGGTCTATTATCATTCACCTTAGCTTTAGGGTCACAAATACCTCAAGCACAGGCCGGTAACGGTAACGGTAACGGCAACGGCAACGGCAACAAAAATACACCAGCACCTGCTCCAGCGCCTGCTCCAGCGCCTGCTCCAGCGCCTGCTCCAGCACCTGCTCCAGCGCCTGTACCAGCGCCTGCTCCAGCACCTGCTCCAGCGCCTGTACCAGCGCCTGCTCCAGCGCCTGCTCCAGCGCCTGCTCCAGCGCCTGTACCAGCGCCTGTACCAGCGCCTGCTCCAGCGCCTGTACCAGCGCCTGCTCCAGCGCCTGTACCAGCACCTGCACCTAAGAGTTTAGGGTCTATAAGTTTTTCAGCTACAGGAACCAATACCTACGACAAATCTAATGATCCTCTGGCAGCGTCAGTCCTCTTTAATTACCTAGACAATGGTTTATTGTCACTGACCCTGACTAACAATTCTTCTGTAGGAATCTCAAACCCTTCTGATGTTCTGACATCAGTCTTCTGGGACTATGCTGGTTCTGCCCTAAACAATTTATCGCTGGTTTCGGCTTTAGCTCCGACAGTGACTTCAAGCGCAGGTTCCACCACTACAAATAATGTTGATCTTCTAGCTCTAAAAGAATGGAAATTGCCAAACACTAGTAATACTGGAGGACTTCCTGGCATTGACCAACACTACGGTCTGGGTACTGCTGGCTTAGGCATTTTCCAAGGTGGTGGTGGACAGCAATTTAATTACGGCATTATTAGTGGTTACGCTAATGATGCAAATCCAGCTGTGAGTTCGGGGACTTTTGTTCAAAGTTCAGCTACTTTCCTGCTATCAGGGCTAACCTCCGACTTTGACATCACTAAGATTGGCAACATCCGTTTTCAGTACGGTACATCACTAAGCGAAACTAGTATAAAACCTGCGTCAGCACCTGCACCTGCGCCTGCGCCAGCACCTGCACCTGCGCCAGCACCTGCGCCAGCACCTGCGCCAGCACCTGCTCCTGCACCAGCACCTGCTCCTGCACCAGCACCAGCACCTGCACCAGCACCAGCACCAGCACCAGCACCAGCACCAGCACCAGCACCTGCGCCAGCACCTGCACCAGCACCTGCTCCTGCACCAGCACCCGCGCCAGCACCTGCTCCTGCGCCAGCACCCGCACCTGCACCCTCAGTACCGCCTTACTATCAACCCCCTGCACCTCAACCGAAAAAAGTACCTGAACCTAGTACAACCGCAGCATTAGGATTATTAGGCTTGGGTGTTTTCGGACTCCAGAAGAAAAACAAAAAAAATCTTTCCTAAACTTAAACCGCACAGCTAAGTTTTAGTAGGAAGGGTCTTAAATACATGGGTTTAGAGGAGCATAAGCACTTCTAAACCCATATTTGTTATAGGTAAGTTATAGGTAAGAAATGCAAAATTAAAACTCGCCTAGAAAATTTCTGCTTTTTAACTAGCGCTTAGTACTCAAAAAAAGTTGAGTTATAGAAACAATCTCAATACAATTACTGGTATTCCCAGCATTTAAACTGAAATATTATTAGTTTTTTAAGTCAGATAAAAAATAACAACTCTCACATATTTGGCTAGCATTAACTTTGCAGCCCATATTCACTGCTTCTGTAGATTAGGTTATGAAGGGATAAAGCAGCCACAGTCAGTGGCAAAGCTCTAAAATTAAAAAGTATTAAATCAAGTTGAGGACATCATGGCTGCAAAAGTAGAAATTTACACCTGGAGGACTTGCCCGTTTTGTATCCGTGCCAAAAGTTTGCTGAAAAACAAGGGTGTTGAATTTATCGAATACAGTATTGATGGAGATGAAGCAGCCAGAAATAAAATGGCTCAAAGGGCAAATGGACGGCGCTCTTTACCGCAAATTTTCATCAACGATCATCATGTAGGTGGTTGTGATGATATTCACGCTTTAGACAGTCAAGGCAAGCTGGATGAGTTACTAACTTCTAGCAATAGCGTATAGATTCAGAAGGTATTGCACTAGCGACAAGCCGCTGCAAATTACACGGCAGTCGCTACAACTATAGAAAAACAACGTGCTGCCTTGTCTACGGGCTTTTTCCCGACAAAACCGATATCTGTCCACAAGACTTTACCCTCCAGTTCTACTCAGTAGTACAGATGTACGTCAATTGCTAAGATCATCAAGGGATAATAATTGAATAACCATTTAATTTCTTGGTGATTGAGGTATAAAGGGTGAAACTGGCTTTTATCATTGATTCCATCCATCTACTTGACCCATGTCATGATACCAGTGTTGCCCTAATTGAAGCAGCGCAAATTCTGGGACATGAAGTTTGGGTGACTCAGGCAAATCTGCTGAGTGTGGTGGAGGGCAAAGCTTGGGCTGTCTTACAGCGAGTCGAACTTGTACCAGTGCAGTTGGTGGAGGGACGTTGGGTAGCAGCGAATCCTTGGTATAAGTTGAGCGATTCCTTCTTAACTTCTTTAGAGACAATGGACGCCGTATTTATGCGGACAGATCCACCTGTCAATGATTCCTATTTATATGCCACCTACATTCTGGATTACATTGACCAAAATAAAACCCTGGTGATTAACAGTCCCAGTGGCATCCGAGGGGCAAATGAAAAAATGTATGCCCTCCAGTTTACCAAAGCGATTCCAGAAACGATTGTCAGTGCTGACAAGCAATTTATCCGGCAATTTGTGGAAGCAAAGGGGGCAGGGGTTCTCAAACCACTGGGTAATAAAGCTGGCGAAGGAATTTTGTTTTTGCAATCAGGCGATCGCAATTTTAACTCCATTGTTGAACTCAGTACCCTCCAAGGTAAAGTACCAGTAATGGTACAAACCTATTTACCGGAGGCAAAAGAGGGAGATAAGCGAATTATCTTGCTCAATGGTGAACCAATTGGTGCGCTCAATCGCCTCTCTAGTGGAACTGATTTTCGCAATAATATGGCAACTGGTGGTACAGTCGCTCAAACTGAAATTACCCCAAGAGAGTATGAAATTTGTAGCCAAGTAGCCGAACGCTTACGCCAAGACGGCTTAATTTTTGTGGGTATTGACGTTATCGGTGGCTACCTAACTGAAGTTAACGTCACTAGTCCTACCGGCATTCGTGAGATTGACCGCCTAGATGGTACTCGCCTTGGTCATCAGGTTATTCAATGGATTGAGCAGACACTAAAAATTCAAAAATAATTTACATTTATTTTTTGTTTGATGTCCTATTCCCCAGCAAATAGACTTCTTTCGGACACTTGCGTAGGCTGGTTCCCTAAGCTACTTTCCTAAGTAAATATATTTACTTGTACGGGAATATGAGTTTAGTGGATCGCGAAGGGTAGATGTATTATTTCTGCGATCGGCTGTGACGCTCGATAACTCGCTAACGCTGCGCTATTGCCCTTGGTGTCTCCTTCTGGGAGAAGACTCGTTAACCCTGCGGTATCGGTGATGCATCCATAGTTGGGCAGGTATTCTTATTGTTTTGTTCTGAAAGCATAGCTGGACATGCAAGCCAATAGACTCCTGCCCAAATTCATTCTATAAAGTAGCGTTGACAAGTTTTTTTACCAATTGACAAAATTGGGTACAGCAAAAGATTGCTTATCCCTGCCCTTGGTAAAACCCTGGTGGAAGTAGCAGATTTTATACAGCGTTCAGCCTGACCTAAGACTGCTAAGTTAATCTAAAATTCCAAATCCCAAATCTTTTAATTCCTTGGTGTACGTCGGTTTCTCAGAAAATCAGGGATATCTAATCCAGGTTTTTCCTTTGGTTCTGGAATTGGAGTTGGGGTTGGAGTTGAACTTGGAGTTGAGGTTGGGGGATTAACTGCGGGTTGCTGTGTTGTTGGACGCTTCGAGGTATTAGGTGCTACTCGAACATTAGCAACGCTTTGTTGTACCGCAGCTTGCACTTCACCTGTAAATCCGGTGGCAATTACAGTAATTCTTACCTCTCCTTGAAGCCTGTCATCAATTACAGCCCCAAAAATAATATTGGCATTGGGATCGACTACTTCATAGATTGCTTCTGCGGCTGCATTCACCTCATGCAAAGTCAGGTCTGTACCACCTGTGATATTAAATACAACTCCTCTAGCACCTTCAATAGAACACTCTAGTAATGGTGAAGAAATAGCTGCGATCGCAGCTTCTCTAGCTCTGGATTTTCCAGAACTAACGCCAATTCCCATCAATGCCGATCCTGCATCTGCCATAACTGCTCGGACATCAGCAAAGTCAACGTTTACCAAACCGGGGATCGTGATGATATCAGAAATACCTTGTACCCCCTGACGCAGCACATCATCTGCATAACGAAAAGCTTCTTGCACAGGCGTTTGTTCGGGGATTACTTCCAGCAGTTTGTTGTTGGGGATAATGATCAGTGTATCTACTCTACTTTTTAGTCCTTCAATACCTTGTTCCGCTTGACTGGTGCGGCGGCGTCCCTCAAAAACAAATGGACGTGTGACGACACCAACAGTGAGAGCGCCCATTTCTTTGGCCACTTCTGCCACGATTGGTGCTGCACCCGTCCCAGTACCACCCCCCATACCAGCAGTGATAAATACTAAATCTGCACCCTCTAAAGCCGTAGCAATTTCGTCCCGTGATTCCTCAGCTGCCTTTTGACCGATAGCAGGATTACCACCTGCTCCTAAACCCCGTGTTAGCTTCTGCCCAATTTGCAATCGACTTGGAGCGCCAGCTAAGGTAAGAGCTTGGGCATCGGTGTTAATTGACCAAAACTCTACCCCGGAGACATCAGACTCGATCATGCGGTTAACAGCATTGCCACCACCACCACCGACACCAATCACTTTGATGTTGGCGACCCGACCAGGAACAATCTCGCCAATTCGGCTATTTTCCGGAGAAATTTTTTTATTATCGTGATTTTGCCCGAAGTTCAGCCCAGAATTATTAAAGGGATTGGTTGAGTTAACTGCCAGAGAGAACCCCGGCTGTCCCGTAGATTGGGAATTTTTATAGTTAAGTCCTTGGTTATTATCAAGTGTCATTGGATTTGTGAAAGGGTAGATAAACGACTTTTTCAGGTGTTATTCACCTAAGAGTCAACTTTAGTTTGACAATGCCACAATACTATGGCGTTGTTCTTTATTGTTTTCACTACTGCCAAGCCTAACAGAATTGGCAGTGCGAAAATTTGCTATGGGATAAGCTTTTAACACAGCCGATCGCACAGCCAATTCTAGAGAAGTATACCTATATTTATCTAAAACTGACCTGTATAACTTCAAACAGACATTGATCTCTTCATTATTCTCAGCAGCGGGCATAAATTGTAAAGACACACTACAGCGTATCTTCTCTGCCTCAATAATAATATTGTTAATAGGTTTCACCATTGGGGATGATTGCAACTTTAGACACAAAATTTACCTTCTACTTACTTATGCTTAAGTTAAACTAAGCAAGAATTTACTTGTCAGACTATACATGATTAATTTGTTGTTTGGGTGGTCTCAATGGACACTTTGTTGGAGCAATAGTCTATCCTACAAAAACCTTCACTAGTGCGGCCAACAAATCAAGATTTCCTAAGAGATTTCGTTACCTAATAGGAATTACAGCACAGAACAGTCCAAACTTCTTGCCCAGAAGCAATGCTTACACAACTTTGGCTGGCATTTTTCATTACAGATTGAAACTTCGGTAAACTGTCTTTGGAAGTGTCCTCAACAGACCAAAGCCAGAGCCTTATTGCCTCTGCACTTGGATGGCGGCATAAACCGTTCTCATCAGTGACCTCTGTTCGCGAGTCTGAATCTGAATGAAAAGCTCAAGTAACTTTCTCTTTTTTGCACTAGGTTTAGTCAAAGAATCTATGGGCAGAAGGCGTTTTGTACGCTATAGACCATCATTAGACTGTCTGACAACTTGCACCCTACTATTAGATGTTAGGGTAACAATTGAGAGTCTGTTACTCGCAATAGAGATTTTATGATTGATCTTCTCATTTTAATTAGAAGTTAATGCCGATTTTCGGGCCATTCGCTGGAAAACTGAAAATAATAAATATATTTATCAGCATAAAGCTTCTTAATTTACTAAGAGCTATCAAAATAATAAACATACTAAATGTTTTTAGGGATTTTGGGAGTTAATTTTTGGTTTTTTTTGGTTCATCTGTACTAATGGAAATTCGGGATTTTTCAGATCGATATACTCTATTTGACCAGAATTAAATTTTGTTGCTAAATGACGCATTTGGGCGAGTACCTTAATTTGTTCAGATAACTGGGGACCTGGAACACCAAGATGCACATTTCCTAATTCTGTTTTCAAAATTAAATTTGTTGGATTTTGGCAATCAATTTCCATCACTTTCACAGGACTTTGACTCACAGCTTCATGGAGTTGAGTCCAGTAAAGGCAGTATTGATTTGGCGAACCAATGACTCTGAGGTTGGGTAATTTTCTAGTAGGATTCAGTGATGTATATTTTTCTAAAGGCATCCAGGCCCCACTTGCATCTAGTAAACCGATTGTTACTTTTTTATTGCCACGTGCTTGAGTTACCGCGACAGGTACTCGTTCTTGGATTTCAATGGTTAATCCAGGAGGAAATAGGCGGCGTCTGACGATCGCTTGGGCAATAGTTGGTTGTTTCTTCAAAGAGTTAGCGATCGCTGACGGTTCAATCCGCCACAAAGACTGAGGGTAAGACAGCACCAACAATGACTGAGTTGTTTGATCAGACAGCAATTTATTACCTGATTTCATCACTATTTGTTTGGGAGCCTTTAGCATCCACACCGGTTGGACTGCCACCCACAACAATCCACCCGCCAAACCAGTAATGGCAAAGGTTCGCCAAATAGCTTGAATAATTCTCATCTGCCGCTGCCGACGCAATTTCTGACGACGCTGGGCTAGATGCGTGCGGGAAACTGATATTATGCCAGCCATTCACACCCCTTTTTGATTGCAATCTAAATTCCTTGACAAGCTCGTATCATTATTAATTTCAGTAAACACTGTTGGCATCTTTGAGCCGCTCTCCTCAAGACTTTTTTTATTTTTAGTAACACTTTACAGTAACTACACAATGATTATGACGCTAGTCATTATTCCTGTTAAAGTTTCCGGTGTCCATTTTTAACTGACTGTAGTCTTTTTGACAAGTTATTTTTGAAGATTTTTCCTTAAAGATTACAAAATATTAATTGAGATGTGTGGGATTTTGCTTTCTTGACAAATAGAATGTGAAATGATACACAAGTATTCCTGGATCTCTGTATACCTTGCTATAATTCATACCAATAAGACTCATCAGCTATCTAAACTGAGAACAATGAAAAATTGTAGTTTTTTTTACTTACTCCCTCAGCTATATAATTTTGTGGCAGGTCAAATAGAAGGGAGAGATTGTCAAAACCTCAATAGCAGGTGTAAAAAGGACAGATATGCTTAAGACCTGAAAGGTAGAATGGCACGAATAAAAGATGAAACCCTTGCCAGGTATGGATATAGGGGATAGGGTGTAGGTTCGGAAAAAATCAAGAAAATTAAAAATAAGTGCGAACATAAATAAAGTTATTCGTCACTATACCCCACACCCTACACCCCACACCCAAAAGCTTTGTAGATAATGGGTTTGCATTATCTTAGTGCCATTCGCTATTAGGATCAATTAAATCTCTACCATACTACTGACAGTAATCTGGCGACAAGTGCTGTCTTTTGCAAGACACTACCACCTTACGAGTCAATCCTGTATCTATATCCTAGATAGGGATTAATTGTATAAAAAATTCAAACTAAACTGCATCTACATAAACCTCTACATACATGAAAACGACATTAAATTTGTCACGTTTTTATAAAGCATGTAACCCTAGCTACACGCTAAATATAAGTAACGTACTAGATCAGCAGTATTACATAGATTTTGCTGATGTACGTGGTTGCAAGATTGTCGAAGAATTGCAACGAACCATAATTCGAATTTCTCCTGATGAGCCAACGTGTCAGTTATTTACGGGTCATATTGGCTGCGGTAAGTCAACGGAATTGCAGCGCCTCAAGACAGAATTAGAATTGGCAGGATTTCATGTGGTTTATTTTGAGTCCAGCCAAGACTTAGACATGGCGGATATTGATATCAGCGATATTTTGCTGAGTGTAGCCCGTCAAGTCAGTGTCAGTTTAGAAAGTATTAGCATCAAACTCAAACCTGGTTACTTTACTAATTTGTTTAAAGAAGTAGGCGATTTTTTGCAAAGCCCCATAGAGCTTTCTGGACAAGCAGAGTTGTCCTTGGGTATTGCCAAAATTACCGCCAAAACCAAAGATAGCACCCAGATGCGGAATCAACTAAGACAATATCTGGAACCACGTACCAATAGTATTTTGCAAGCGATTAACGAAGAGATTTTAGAAAAGGCTGTTGAACAGTTAAAGCTAAGGGGTCAAAAAGGACTGGTAGTGATTGTAGATAATTTGGATCGAGTGGATATGCGTCCCTTAGCATCCGGGCGATCGCAACCAGAATATCTCTTCATTGACCGAGGCGAACAGTTACGCCGACTTAAATGCCACCTAGTTTACACAATTCCCCTAACATTAATTTTCTCCAATGAATATGAGACACTGAAAAATCGTCTGGGGGGAGGAATTGCACCAAAAGTACTGCCGATGGTATTAGTGCGGCAAAGAGATGGCAGTGACTACGAACCAGGAATGTCACTAGTACGCCAGTTAGTTCTAGCTAGAGCCTTTCCAGAAGTTCCTTTGAATAGCAGACTTTTATTAATTACAGAATTATTCGATCACTCCCAAACCTTGGATCGTCTATGTCGCGTTAGTGGTGGTCACATTCGTAACTTATTAGGCTTACTTTATAGCTGCCTGCAACGACAAGATCCGCCTTTTTCTAGAGACTGCTTAGAAGCCGTGATTAAGGATTACCGTGACGATCTGCTATTAGCTATTGATGAGTCCCAGTGGGAATTATTGTTTGAAGTAGTACAGCAGCAGAGAGTTAAAGGTGAGTCTGACTATCAGAGCTTACTAAGAAGCATGTATCTGTTTGAATATCGCGATCCTGTGGGGCGCTGGTTTGGCATCAGTCCAGCCTTGGCAGAAACAGAAAAAGTTTTGGCTTGGCAACAAAACAAGTAACAGTCAATTGTAATTTGTCATTGGTCATTTGTTAGTGAACTAATGATTAATGCCCCATATCCAATGCCTAATACCCCATATCCAATGCCCAGCCCCATATCCAATGACTAATGATAAACAGCTACGTGTCTACACTAAAGAAAATCAGCATACTTTGCAAAGACTGATTAGAGCGATCGCACTTTCAGAAGGTCAATTTGCTCTGATTTTAGTTCGATGTAACTATAGGCGATTACGTGAGCAAATGTTAGAGAATATTCGCTTGCTTGCTAAAGAAATTAATATCAGAGAAATCGTTCTTAATCCATCGACTACTTCTTTACACAGTACAATAATCTCAGAATTATCTTTAGATAATCCTGCTGTCCTTACAGACACTTTGCCATCTGCTGTGATGGTTTTCGGTATTGAGTCAACTACCGACCTAGAAAACTTACTTACAGGTATCAACCAAGCACGAGATATCTATGCTGCAACTTTTCCATTTCCAGTGGTGTTGTGGCTACAGGATGAAGTGGCATCATTGCTTTCAAAATTAGCACCTGATTTCAAAAGCTGGGCTGCAACCACGATTAAATTTGAAATGGCCAAAGCAGATTTAATTGCTTTGATCTCTCAAGAGGAAGAATCTTTATTTGCCAAAGTTTTAGAAGCAGGTGCTGAAACGTTTTTATCTAATGCATTCCTAGATTTAGATCCTAAGTCGCAACACCGCCACGAAATAGAATCAGCCCGTAATGATTTACTACGCCTGTATGGCGTTAAATTAACACCAGGATTAGAAGCTAGTTTAGAGTTTGTATTGGGGCGCGATAAATACGCCAACGATCAAATTAATGGTGCTTTAGCCAATTATCAAAGAAGCCTAGCATTATGGCAGCAGGAAGCGAGGAGAATAGCAGAGTGGGAGAGTAATTCTTCTTTGCCTCTCTCATGTCCTCAACCTATGCCCTCCTCATCTTTACTCAAGCAAGCAATAGTACTATTCCACCTGGGGCTTTGTTATCACCGAATGGCAGACTTATACCAGAATACTAGTAGCTATTGCGAACATGCTCTGTCGTGGTTTAAACAATGCTTGGAGCTATTGGAGGAAGTACAAAGAGAAGACTTAGTTGCTAAATTCATTTTGCCTGCTTGTGAAATGCTGCAACGTTTACAAGCCTGGGATGACTTAAAAGAATTAGCTCAAAAGTCATTAAACCTACATAAAACTTATGGAACTCCCGCACAAGTTGCTCAAAATTATGGTTTTTTGGCAAATGTAGCGGCTTCAGAATCGAATTGGGTACTGGCTCATGAATTAGCAAATACAGCACTTTCTATCTCCGAAGAAGTAACACAAGTTTCTCTGCGAGATGCTTTGCGAAGACGACGACAAGAAAGTTGGTATCTTCTCTTGCTAGCACGCACACAAAGGCATTTGGGTGAGTGCGAGGAAGCTATTAATAACTTAGAATGGGCGAGGGTAGTTTGTGAGCTACAACATCAGCCATTACTGTACTTAGAGATTTTAGAAGAACTGCGATCGCTTTACTTTTTTGAGTGTCATAACTATACAGAAGCCTTTAAGCTGAAGCAAGAAAAAATTAAAATAGAACATCAGTATGGCTTTCGTGCCTTTATCGGAGCAAGTCAATTACAGCCACAACGCCCCAGAATCAACCCAGTACTAGAACCTCACAAAATACCGTTTATTCCTGAAGAAATTGCTCAAGAAATATCTGCTTCTGGACGGCAACAAGATGTCAATCGCTTAATTGAAAGAATTGCCCGCGCTGACTACAAACTCACAGTTATTTATGGGCCATCAGGTGTAGGTAAAAGTTCAATTCTCAAAGCTGGTTTAGTCCCAGCACTCAAAGGAAAAGTTATCGGTGAACGTATTCCTATACCGATTGTTTTGTCTGTTTATACTGATTGGATAACAATCTTGAGTAACAGTATCAATCAAGCATTAGCATACACAGGAATATCGGTTAATATTGACTCTACACCCACCATAATACTAGAAAGAATTCGGTTAGCATGTGAGCGTAATTATACAATAGTTATCATATTAGACCAGTTTGAAGAATTTTTCTTTGTTAGTAATCCTCCTACACAAAGAATAGAATTTTATAAATTTTTTAGTGAATGTTTAAATATTTCTTATGTAAAAATTATTCTTTCATTACGAGAAGATTATTTACATCATTTATTAGAATTTGAACGTTTGAGCCAGAAAAATAGTACTGGCTTATATGATTTAGGAGTAATTAATAAAAATATTCTTGATAAAGACATTCGCTACTATTTAGGAAAATTCTCTAGCCGAGATGCCAAAGCCATAATTCACAGTCTTACTCAACGTTCACATTATGAACTAAGTGAGGAATTAATTAACCGATTAGTCCAGGATTTGACAGGGGAACTAGACGAAGTACATCCAATTGAATTACAAATAGTCGGGGCTCAACTACAAATAGAAAACATTACGACACTTGCGGAATATAAGCTTTGTGGTGGCTCGGCAAAATTGGTGGAACGCTGGTTAGGGGAAGTTATCAAAGACTGCGGTCAAGAGAACGAAGAGTTAAGTTGGAAATTATTATTTGAGTTAACAGACGAAAAGGGGACGCGACCTTTAAAAAATAAAGCTGATTTAGCGGCTGCATTAGTTAATAATTATGATATAGATACAATATCAAGCTTTGACAAAGTTGGAGAACTGATTTTAGAAATATTGGTGGGTTCAGGCTTGGTATTGCGAGTTAGAGAAGAGTTAGGCGATCGCTACCAGTTGGTTCACGATTATTTAGTTGAACCAATTCGCCAAAAGAACAACTATGGTATGCTCGCCGAATTAGAAAAAATCAAACTTGAAAAAACTAGAGCGGAAGCAGCCCAACAACTGAGTCAAAAGCAACTAAATTTGGTATTGCAACGACGACTGCGGGAAGCGCGGATAGCAGGTGCAATCCTAGCAATTATGGGGGGAACAATAGCAGCATTATGGTGGCAAGCCGACTTACAAAAAAGAGCAGCAGTCCGTCAAACTCTACGAGCTGAACGCAGTGAAACCAACTTGAACATTGGTGTCATCACTGCTGCTAGCGAAGCTCTGTTTGCATCTAATAAAGAATTTGATGCCCTATTGGAAAGTTTGCGGGCTTGGAGAGGACTTAAACAAGCAGATGGAGTTGAACCAGATACCCGAATGCGGGTGGTAACAGCCTTGCAACAGGCAGTTTATGGGGTAACGGAGGTTAACCGTTTGGAAGGGCACACTGATATTGTCTGGGGAGTAACTTTTAGCCCAGATGGTCAGTTGATAGCATCAGGTAGCCGAGATCAGACGGTAAAACTTTGGCATCCTGACGGTACTTTACTCCAAACCCTCAAAGGTCACACTGATGCTGTTACTTGTGTAAGTTTCAGCCCTGATGGTCAAACCCTAGCCTCTGCCAGCCTCGACAAAACAGTGAAAATCTGGCGCAAAAACTCGGTTACAGGTGAATTTGACCCCAAACCATATAAAACTCTCAAAGGACATAAAGATTGGGTTTACAGCGTTAACTTTAGTCCTGATGGCGAGTTGTTAGCTACTGGTAGTAAGGATAAAACCGTAAAACTCTGGCGCAAAGACGGTAGCTTAGTAAAAATACTGAGAGGACATCGGGGGTGGGTTAACTGGGTAAACTTCAGTCCTGATAGTCAATTCATCGCCTCGGCTAGCGATGACAAAACAGTGAAAATCTGGCGGCGAGACGGTAGCCTCGTTACAACTTTGCAGGGACATAAGCAAGGCGTGATTGTGTCTATTTTCAGCCCAGACAGTAAATTCCTAGCCTCAGCAGGTCGAGATAAGACAGTGAAACTTTGGCGGCGGGAGAATAATAAAAACGATTTTGACTTTTTTCCTTACAAAACTTTACGGCAGCATAGCGGTACAGTGTGGAGTTTGAGCTTTAGTTCCGATAGTAAAAAATTAGCTTCCGCAGGCGAAGACAATACCATAAACCTCTGGAGTATCACTGGTACCTTACTCAAAACCTTCAAAGGACACAGCGATGCCGTCGTTAGCATTGCTTTCAGTCCAAAAAACAAATTGCTAGCTTCAGGAAGTTTCGACAAAAGCGTTAAACTATGGAGTTTAGATGCTCCAAGACCGTCTATTCTTCAAGGGCATCGAGATCGAGTTTTGAGCGTTGCTTGGAGTCCCGATGGTCAGATGCTAGCTTCCGGTAGTAGCGATCGCACTGTCAAACTTTGGCAGCGATACACCAGTAGTGGCGAGGTCAAAACTCGACTTTACAAAACTTTGGTGGGACACACAAATAAAGTTCCTAGCGTCAGTTTTGACCCAAAAGGTCAAATGCTGGCTTCAGGAAGTTATGACAAAACTGTGAAACTTTGGCGGCTTGACGGTACTTTAATCATGACTCTCCACGGACATAGCGATAGTGTCATGAGCGTCAATTTCAGCCCTGATGGTCAGTTTTTAGCATCAGCTAGCAAAGATAAAACAGTGAAACTTTGGAATCGTGAGGGCAAGTTGCTCAAAACCTTAGTGGGACATCAGGGTTGGGTAAATAGCGTCAATTTCAGCCCTGATGGTCAGGTTTTAGCCTCTGCCAGTGACGATCAAACAGTGAAACTTTGGCGGCGGGATGGTACTTTGCTCAAAACTTTCTCGCCCCATGATAGCTGGGTATTGGGTGTCAGCTTTAGTCCCACTGACGAGTTGCTGGCTTCTGCTAGCTGGGATAACACCGTGAAACTGTGGCGACGGGATGGGACGTTGTTAAAAACTTTATTAAAGGGGTACAGTGATAGCGTCAATGCCGTGACTTTCAGCCCCAATGGTGAATTACTCGCCGCCGCCAGTTGGGACAGTACAGTGAAACTCTGGAGCCGTGATGGCAAATTAATTAAAAGTCTCAATGGGCATCGCGCTCCGGTATTAAGTGTCAGTTTTAGCCCAGATGGTCAAACACTAGCATCAGCTAGTGATGACAACACGATAATTCTGTGGAATTTACATCTTGACGATCTACTTGTTCGTGGTTGCGATTGGCTAGGTGATTACCTTAAGCACAACCACAATCTTGAAGAGCGCGATCGCCTTCTTTGTGATGGGATAACCCGTACAAACCCTTTTTAATTACGAATTATAAATTAGGTTGAAGCCTCAATGAGCAACCGCTCTTGGTTTAGCGGTTGATGAGGCGATCGGAGTTATTAATTCAGAGCTAGAAATAAATTTCGAGCTAATCAGCCAAAGGAGCGATCCCTCTCCAAAACTTCATGGCTATTTTCTTCGGGAGCCTCTTGTGGCAAATTCGCTAAAAAGGCTTGTAGCCTCATGCGCTCAATGTAGGGCCAGCCTCCTTCAGACTCAATATCTTTCAGCAGTGAGTAAAGTTGGCGGCGGTTAACAGGCAAACTCTCTTGAAAAACCCCATCCCGGATCTCTCGGTGTAACTGCTCTAATTGCCGCAGCAAAGCTAAAAGAGCTACAGTATCGCCTTCACAACCTGTAGCGGCATCATACACAACAGTTGCGAGCGCTTGCAGTTTACCAGACAACTTCTCTGATTCAATATTTTTGCGATCGTTCATGCCACCTTTTCCGTATAAATGAGGTCAACTCAAATTTACCGGAGATTTTTAATTTTCCCTAGTTTGTCAGTTGTCTCCCTGTTATCGCATCTCCTCACTTGCCCTAGTTAGGGGTGAATATAACTAGATTTGTATCTTTATCAAAAGCAATTGCGATCGCTCCAAAAAGAGCGTAGTAACCTTTAGCATAGGCTTTACAGAAGCTAGATGCGATCGGGACGAGACTTTCTTGGATTTTGAGAACTTTGATTTTGAGTTAAAAAAAATCGTATGATCTGGCTGATTTACCCATCTAACAATGGACTGTATGTAGTGGCGTCACATACATGATACAAAAAGACTTGGGCGACGCCGCTTTTGCAATAAGCAAAAGCAAAGTGCGAAGCAAACACCCCTGTTCGCATTTTTCAAGGTACAAGCATTTATGCTTCTCTGTGTGAGGCTTACTCATACACTTGCCCAACTCTAAACAAATGCCACCAACAGTAAAACTGCTGGTTTTTTGCTCCCCGAATGACACACATCCAAAATGGATGCAGTGTTCTACCTAGTCTGGGGTCTACACCCCAAGCTCAAGAGAGCGACACGTTTAACTACGTTTAGCAGAGAAAAGTTTGAGCCGCGTCTGACAACTAGACATCCGAACACTTGCTTCAACTCTCTTAATCAGAGCAAAGCCGTGTCCGAACAAAGGTAGCTTTTCGCAGAGTAGCGGCTTCTCATCAGAGATCAAAGCTTCGATGCAGTTTTACAACTTAGATATTAATTTTTGAGATTGAGGTTGACCATGAGGTATCGCGCTTTAATTGTTGCATTCTTGGCTTTGTGCCTGGGACTAATAACCGCTTGTAGTGATGCTCCTACTACCAGTAGTGGTAGAGATGTACTCACTTACGATCAAATTCGCGGCACTGGCTTGGCAAACAAATGCCCCCAACTAGCAGAAACAAGCCGTGGTTCCCTTCCCATTGATTCTAGCCAGTCTTATACCATCAAAGAACTTTGCTTGGAACCAACTAGCTTCTTCATTAAAGAAGAACCTGCTAATAAACGGCAAGAAGCAGAATTTGTTGCTGGCAAATTGTTGACCAGATACACTTCCACCATTGACCAGGTACAAGGTAATCTGAAAGTCAACGCAGATAATAGCCTGACTTTTACGGAAACTGATGGTCTTGACTTCCAAGCTATCACTGTGCAACTTCCTGGTGGTGAACGAGTACCTTTCCTCTTCACCATCAAAAATTTGGTTGCTCAAAGCCAACCTAGCTTGACTAGTATTAACACCTCTACGGACTTTGAAGGCAGCTTTAAAGTTCCTTCCTATCGTGGTGCTGCCTTCCTAGATCCCAAAGGTCGTGGTGTCGTCAGTGGCTACGATAATGCCGTAGCTCTCCCCGCCCAAGCAGATGATGAAGAACTTACCCGCACTAACGTCAAGCGTGCTGAAAATCTTAATGGCAAGATTTCTTTGCAAATCGCCAAAATAGACAGTTCTAGCGGTGAAATTGCTGGCACTTTCGAGAGCGAACAGCCATCTGATACAGATTTAGGTGCTGGCGAACCTAAAGAAGTCAAGATTCGTGGTCTATTTTATGGACGGGTTGAATCTACTCGTGGCTAAATCCTCGAAAGTAAGGCAACTGACTAGCAATCAAAACGACAATTCTGTAAATATCAGACTTGATCGCAAAAGTTAACCTATCTACCCTCTTCTTTAAAGAGGGTAGATAGATTTTTTACAAAAATGAGGAAAAGTTAAATCTGAGTACAATTGGGGGCAAAATAGCTCTGACAATTGGGAAAATTCTTATCCCTCAGTCTTATGGATCCTTGATTCATCCCTTGAACCTTTTCCCTTTCATTAAAACACTATAAACTTAAGTACAAAAAAGGGTGAGATGCCCTTTTTTTATTGGACTGCGTAAATATACATAAGATTTTTTTAAATTATTAGTAATTTTTAATTATTAGATAAATTTTAGTGGGATGAGCACGTAATTTTACTGTAAATCTAACTTTTGCTCGTCAAACAAAAGCTCAACTACTGTTGTTTCGTTTCTCCAAATTAACTTCATCATTAATTAATTCAAGTTAAGTACAATCTCGGTTTGATATTTAGTGATTAATTTTATATTTTATTTCTATGTGGTTCTAAAAAAGCTACAGGTCATACCAAAGATAAATAACCAACTAAATAACGATTTCGCCCATTTAAATTTTGCTCGATTATCAAGTAAGCTATGGAATTTTAATAAAAAGTCTTTATTATCTACCATAGTATTTGCTAGGAAATATAGCGCAATATTTCATTTGATATCGTGCGATCGCAGCTGAATTTAAAAGCGAATAATTGATTCTTTATTTGCTCAATAAACCCGGTGCTATGCCTACCACAGTCACCAATGAACTAAAGCACGAAATTTGGCAGTTGTTGCGAGAATATCAGCAATCTCCGTCAGAAAATACCCGCAATCAACTGGTAAAACTCAATTTTGGACTTGTGAGAAAAGAAGCTCACTATTGGACAAATCAATGTCATGAAACCTACGATGATTTGCTCCAAGTTGGATGTTTGGGTTTAATCAGAGCTATTGAAAGATTTGAAATTTCCAAGGGACATGCCTTCAGTTCCTACGCTCTTCCCTATATTCGGGGTGAAATTCAACACTATCTCCGAGATAAAGGTGTCACCGTGCGAATTCCTCGGAGATGGTTAGCACTCCAACAGCAAGCAATAGGAGTATCACGTTCTTGGCGTGAAAAACACAATCGTCAACCAACCGATTCGGAATTAGCAGCAGCACTGGAAATTTCTCCAAACGAATGGCAAGAAATTAAATTAGCATGGGTCAATCGCGCTCCCTTGAGTCTTGATGTGCCAATCCAAGATGGAGAAGAAGGTTCTACCTGCTTGGGAGAATTGGTTCCAGATCCTCACTATCGCAGCTTTCAACTGGCACAAGAAGACCAACTTCGCTTACAACAAGCGTTGGTTCAGCTAGAAAAACGCACCCGCGATGTGTTGGAATGTGTGTTTTTGCAAGATTTGACCCAAAAACAAGTTGCAGAACATCTGGGCATCAGTGTAGTAACGGTTTCCCGTAGAGTCAAGAAAGGACTGGATTTGATGAAAGAGCTTATGGGTGTGGCAGAAGATTGACTGCAAAAAACAAACCGCAGTTATACTGGGTATACAGTGCTAAAAATAACCCTTAAAATGTAAAAAATTAGGTTATAAAGGGAACATACTTTGCCTTTGATCTAAATTATAGGCATTGTTTATTTCCACTTTTCAATTTTCCAATGGCTTTTGAGAAAGGCTCATGGGCATAACTTCAAAAATTACAATTGCAGCTATTCTAACTTTGGCTATCGCCGGATGTGCTTCTGAAGATACACCACAAGCCATCAATCCTGTGCCAATTCCCAAAATAGCAAAAAAGTCGCCACCAGCGGCTCAATCCTTTAAGAATCCAGTGATACCGGCTAAACAGGTCTCACAAGTTAATCTTGCATCTGTTAGCTTGATTCAATCTACTAATGCTACAGAGCGGACACGGGAACTTGTGGTATCAAAAGCTCGAAGCGATCCTTTTGCACAACTTTTCGGGCAGACTGTTATCGGAATGTCTAAAACATCTGGAAGACCAGTTCCCGTGTTACCTAAGCTACCTACTGCATCACTAACAGTACGAAAACTTCCAACACGCAGCATCGCTTTAAATCCAAACAAAAATAACGTTTCTTCTCTACCAAAAAAAGTCAATCCTAAAAAATTCAATCCTACCTTGACTTCAGTGTTGCCTAAAGTTTTGCCTCAAGTTGTCCCCAACCCCACTTTAGTCTCTGTATTGCCACCGCCAGCACAGCCTGAGTTAGCAAGGGCGGTGATTGTGACTGGTGTAGTTCTAATTAGTAAAGAACCACAAGCAATTATCAAAGTACCGGATGAGCCGACAAGTAGGTATGTACAGGCGGGACAGCGATTAGCAAATGGCGTGCTGATTAAACGTATTGAAATGAATCAGGGCTACAACCCCATCGTGATTTTGGAACAATATGGTATTGAAGTTGCCAAAATGGTAGGGGAAGGGACTGTCAAATCAACGTCGTCAGCTGCATCTGCTACCGGCAATGCTATTTCAGTGACAACGCCCCCCCAAAATACCTTTAATGTGGGAGCTTCATAAAGATGGAGACTAAGGAAAAAGTTGAGTTCGCTGGTTTGCCTTTAGCTGTTTATAGAGAAATAGCAGCTCATTTACGTCAAGTCGAAGGGGTGGAAGTGGATTTAATTCCCCAGTCATCCCAACAGTTTGATTACAATCAAAGTCAAATTGCTGGCTTGAGCCTCTCGTGGACACCAAACTCTAGCTTAGAAAATCGGCAACGAGTTAACCAGATTTTGGCTTACTATCAAAATCGCTATATGAATCCTATTTGATTTTTTGATTTGTGAGAATTGCAGCCCGCAGAACCCCGACTTATTCAAGAAGTTGGGGTTCTTGTTGTTCGCGAATCATTCTGAAGTTCATTCCACAGAGCAGCGATGTCTCCGACGGGCTACGCCTACGCAGTAAGCATTATTTAACATAGGTTCATAAAGAATACTGTCTAACGACCTCACAACACGCAGCAAGGTGAGGATTTCAAAAAGCAACGTTATGATAATTAATGCATTAATCGAGCTTGGGTCTAATAATAAATAAGTTGGCACAAATAAACCTCCAGAGTACGGAGACGATTAATTGCCTCTGTACAGCAGTCAAAAACCATTGCTCTTGACTGTATATTTAGGTGCTGCGTCCAAGCAAAATCAGCCGTTGTACAAATTTCCATAAGGATAATTCAAGTGACTAGGACTAATTCAGACTTTCTTTCTTCCAGCGATCCGGCGATCGCAGGGTTAATCAACGACGAACTACAGCGTCAACAAGATCACTTGGAATTGATTGCTAGCGAAAACTTTACGTCTGCTGCTGTACTGGCGGCTCAAGGTTCGGTACTGACAAATAAATATGCTGAGGGTTTACCTGGTAAACGCTACTATGGCGGTTGTGAGTTTATCGATAAAATTGAGCAACTAGCGATCGACCGTGCTAAACAGATATTTGGTGCTGCTCATGCGAATGTGCAACCCCATTCTGGCGCACAAGCCAATTTTGCTGTGTTCCTGACACTCCTAGAACCAGGGGACAAAATTATGGGGATGGATTTGTCTCATGGGGGACATCTTACCCACGGTTCCCCTGTAAATTTCTCAGGTAAGTGGTTCCAAGTTAGTCATTACGGTGTCAGTCAACAAACAGAACAACTTGACTACGATCAAATTCGCGAGCTGGCGCTGAGGGAGCGTCCTAAGCTCTTGATTTGTGGTTATTCCGCTTATCCCCGTGTAATTGACTTTGAAAAGTTCCGTAGTATTGCTGATGAAATCGGCGCTTACTTACTTGCCGATATTGCTCATATTGCTGGTTTAGTTGCCACTGGTCTTCATCCCGATCCCATTCCTCACTGTCACGTAGTAACAACAACTACCCATAAGACTCTACGCGGTCCTAGAGGCGGTTTAATCTTGACTGGCGACGCAGAACTAGGTAAAAAGCTAGATAAGTCTGTTTTTCCTGGCAGCCAAGGCGGGCCATTGGAACACGTTATTGCTGGTAAGGCAGTAGCTTTTGGAGAAGCCCTCAAGCCTGAGTTTAAAACTTATTCTGCCCAAGTAATTGAAAATGCTCGTACTTTGGCCGAACAACTGCAAAACCGTGGTTTAAAGTTAGTATCTAACGGCACTGACAATCATTTAATCTTAGTAGATTTACGCTCTGTAAGCCTAACTGGTAAGCAGGCAGATCGGCTAGTCAGTACCGTGAATATTACTGCTAACAAGAATACTATTCCCTTCGATCCGCAGTCGCCATTTGTTACCAGCGGTCTGAGATTAGGTTCGCCAGCAATGACCACACGGGGCTTAGGAGTAGCAGAATTTACTGAGATTGCCAATATTATTAGCGATCGCCTACTTTCTCCAGATTCCGACGTAGTAACCCAAGATTGTCGGCAACGGGTAGCAGCATTGTGCGATCGCTTCCCCTTATATCCTCATCTGGAAATTCCTGTACCAGCATTAGCCTGACATGATAGTTAGGAGTTAAGAATTAGGAGTGATGAGTTTTAAATATTGAACTCCTAACTCCTAACTCCTAACTCCTAACTTTTAACTTTTAACTCCTAACTATTCCTTCCAATGAGTGCAGAAATTATTTGTGTTGGTACTGAACTATTGCTAGGAGATATCCTCAATGGCAATGCTCAATTTTTGGCGCAACAATTAGCGCAACTAGGTATTCCCCACTACTATCAAACAGTGGTTGGAGATAATCCAGAACGGTTGAAGCAAGTTATAGAAATTGCTATTTCCAGAGCGCAAATTCTCATTTTCACCGGTGGACTCGGCCCCACACCAGACGATCTCACCTGTGAAACCATCGCCGATTTTTTTAAAGTCCCGTTGGTAGAACGTTCTGACATTATCGAAGACATAACGCAGAAATTTGCCCAACGCGATCGCGTTATGTCACCAAGTAACCGCAAGCAGGCTTTGATTCCTCAAGGTGCAGAAATTCTACCCAACCTCACTGGAACAGCACCCGGTATCATTTGGCAACCCCGTCCTGAAGTCACGATTTTTACCTTTCCCGGTGTTCCCAGTGAAATGCACGCGATGTGGGAAGAAACAGCTGTGCCATTTCTCAAAAGTCAAGGTTGGGGTAAAGAAATTATTTACAGCCGGAGTTTAAAGTTTTGGGGTATTGGTGAATCTGCTTTAGCGGAAAAGGTTGCTTCCTATTTAAAGTTGCCAAATCCTACAGTCGCCCCTTATGCAGGTAAAGGGGAAGTTAGATTGCGAGTTTCTGCTAAAGCAAATTCAGAAGCAGCCGCAGAAGCCCTAATTGCGCCCATTGAAAAACAACTTAAAGAAATTGCCGGACTGGATTTTTACGGCGTTAATAATGATACCCTGGCTTCCGTGGTCGGTCAGTTGTTGCGGGCATCAAAAGAAACGCTTTCAGTGGCAGAATCTTGCACTGGTGGCGGTTTAGGGCAAATGTTGACTGAGATTTCTGGGAGTTCTGATTACTTTTGGGGTGGAGTAATTTCTTATGACAATTCGGTGAAGGTTAGGTTGTTGGGGGTTAACCAGGAAGATTTAGATAAATTTGGGGCGGTAAGTGCTACTGTTGCAGAGCAAATGGCTGTTGGAGTCAAAACCCACCTTGCAACAACTTGGGGACTGAGTATTACTGGAATTGCTGGCCCAACTGGAGGGACAGATACAAAGCCAGTGGGTTTAGTTTACATTGGTTTAGCCGGGCCAAAGGATGAAGTGACAAGTTTTGAGTATCAGTTTGGTACTGTGCGGGGACGCGCTCTCATTCGTCATGTGAGTGCGAATGCAGCGTTGGATAATCTGCGCCGGAAGTTGTTGACGAGGTAGCGGGTTATGTTATTTCTATGATTTATGCACCCCGCTTCCAAGGGATTTCTAATTGAAACTCAGCATTGGCTTTGTAGTAGGTGTAGCACTCATCAGATATTGGACTGAAGAAAAAATCAGAACGCAAACGCCCCAATCGTAAAAAGTCAGTCGCGATGGCGTAACCGCTTGCTGGAAGCGATCGCAAGTTGATTAACTGAAGGGCGATCGCTAACTTTTCCTGGGTTCCATCGCTCATTTCCAAAGTCTGTAAACTGTTTAATTCCACCTTTGACGATCAGAAAATAATCTTTACTCAAAATTCAATCTATCAAAATAGTGAATTCGTTTCATAACTATTGATGCCAGAACTTCTATCTAGGGATCGATATGGCTAATAAGCTAAATGAAGTAGAAATAGTATACTAAATCACATGAGATTGTATTGTATGAAATCCAATTATGTTGCAAAACAGCTTTCCACCGTAAAACGTTGGATGGCCACAGCGCTGTTTTGTATGTTAGCGATCGCTTTCGTTTGGCAAGGTGCATTTTTCTCGAACACCTCAGCAATGGCCGATCCTGCTGCAACCTTGATTGCATCCTCAGACGCAGGCGATCGCGCTCAAGAAAAAGCTAGTAGAGATGCTGGACGAACCAAAAATTTCATTGATAATGCGGCAGATAAAGTTAAGCAAGCTGCCAAGAGCAATGCCAATAAAGTTGACCAAGCAACAGACAATGGTAGCTTTATTGAACGCAAAGCCAAGAAAGATGCTGCTACAATTCAGAGAAGAGCAAATGAAGATGCATCTCGGACTAAAGAAGCAGTAGACAACACCAAGAATGTTGTTGAACGTACTGTTGATAACATCAAAGATGCTTTTAGTAAATAGAGATATAGATATAGCAATCCTATTGGATTTGTAAAAATCGAAAGCTTTAAATTTCCGACTTCTTAAAGAAGTCGGAAATATTGTTGTTTACGAATAATTTTGAAAAGTCTCAGGTTACATCAATATTATTACAGCAATTTACAGGTAGTTAACCATTATGGTATGGCAACACAGCTAGCTCTGTTTCACTATAGGGAATTATAATTAAAATTTACTAATTCCCAGACATGATATTTAAATAAAATAATCGAGTAGCTTTAGATACATATTTTCCTAGCTATAGGAACTTGCGATCGCTGATAAAATTAGCTATTGTCACCGCACAAGAGAAGAAACTATTGTTAAATATTTACCAGCAATTATGCTAGATATATAGTTATAAATAAAATATTTTACTTTCTTTTGTACTAACTTAAGATAGCAAAATTGAGTAATCTGCTTAGGGAACTACCGCAAACTACTCCTAGGAAAATTGTTTTTCTATACGGACGAAAAACAATTTTTAAGTAGCATTACTTATTGCCAAATGTGTTATAACATTAACTGATTGCAATTTAATTTGACGAATTGTTAATGGTTAACAAATTTTTCCCCATTATCAATTAAGAAGTTATACTTTCCACTACAACTTAGTAACAATGTAAGAGTTTGATTCTGTGGACAACCCGACCGTGGGAAAATCAAAATACCGAGACTCGAAGTTAGAGAGGAAAACCTTATAATATGCATCTGAGCGAAATCACCCATCCTAATCAGTTGCACGGTTTATCTGTTCGCCAACTGCAACAGATTGCCCGTCAGATTCGAGATAAGCATCTTCAAACAGTAGCAGTTAATGGTGGACACTTGGGGCCAGGGTTGGGTGTTGTCGAATTAACACTAGGACTTTACCAAACACTGGACTTAGATCGGGATAAAGTGATTTGGGATGTAGGACACCAGGCTTATCCCCACAAACTGCTTACAGGACGTTACGATCGCTTCCACACCCTCAGACAAAAGGACGGAGTTGCGGGCTATTTGAAACGGGGTGAGAACAAGTTTGACCACTTTGGGGCTGGACACGCTTCTACAAGTATTTCAGCCGCATTGGGCATGGCTTTAGCACGAGACTTGAAAGGGGAAAAATTTAAAGCCGTTGCTGTGATTGGGGATGGGGCACTGACTGGCGGTATGGCTTTAGAAGCGATCAACCATGCGGGACACATGCCGAAGACTAACCTGTTGGTTGTTCTCAACGACAACGACATGTCCATATCTCGCAACGTCGGCGCGATTCCTCGCTATCTCAACAAAATGCGCCTCAGCCAACCGGTGCAATTTATTAAAGATAATCTTGAGGAACAGTTTAAGCAAATTCCCTTCGTGGGTGAATCCCTGTCACCCGAACTCGGACGCATCAAAGAAGGTATGAAGCGCTTGGCTGTTCCGAAGGTAGGTGCAGTTTTTGAAGAACTCGGCTTTACCTACATTGGGCCAGTGGATGGGCATAATCTTGAAGAATTGATTGCTACCTTTCAACAAGCACATCAGATACCAGGCCCAGTTTTGGTACATGTGGCAACAGTGAAAGGCAAAGGTTATGAAATTGCCGAACTAGATCAAGTTGGCTACCACGCTCAAAGCCCCTTCAACGTCGCAACTGGCAAAGCCATTCCTTCTAATAAACCCAAACCCCCGGCTTATGCCAAAGTCTTTTCTCACACTCTGGTAAAACTTGCCGAACAAAACCCCAAAATCGTCGGCATTACTGCGGCTATGGCAACAGGGACAGGTTTAGATAAACTTCAAGCAAAACTGCCGAATCAATATATAGATGTCGGCATTGCGGAACAACACGCAATTACTCTAGCAGCAGGACTTGCAACTGAAGGGATGCGCCCCGTTGCGGCTATTTATTCCACCTTCCTGCAACGCGCCTACGACCAGATAATTCATGATGTCTGCATCCAAAACCTGCCAGTATTCTTCTGCTTGGATCGGGCGGGAATCGTCGGATCTGATGGCCCCACCCACCAAGGTATGTATGATATTGCCTATCTGCGTTGCATTCCTAACATGGTAATTATGGCCCCCAAAGACGAGGCAGAACTGCAAAGCATGGTAGTAACTGGTGTTGAGCATACCAGTGGGCCGATTGCAATGCGTTATCCTCGTGGTAATGGTTACGGTGTTCCCTTGATGGAGGAAGGTTGGGAACCTTTGGAAATCGGCAAAGGCGAGATTCTGCGTACAGGCGATGATGTGTTAATTGTTGCTTATGGCACAATGGTTTATCCAGGAATGCAAGCTGCTGAAATTCTCAGCGAACATGGCATTGAAGCAACTGTAATTAATGCCCGTTTCGTTAAGCCTTTGGATACCGAGTTGATTTTACCTTTAGCGAAGAAAATCGGCCGTGTTGTCACCTTAGAAGAAGGCTGTGTAATGGGTGGCTTTGGTTCTGCGATCGCGGAAGCTTTACTAGATGCAGATATTCTTGTTCCTGTCAAGCGATTTGGTGTACCAGATGTATTGGTAGATCATGCTGAACCCAATGAATCTAAGACAGAACTAGGTTTAACTAGTCATCAAATAGCAGAGAAAGTGTTGCAAGCTTTCTTTAAACAGCAAGTATCTGCTGTGGTTTAGTCTACTTATCAACAGTATTATCTAAAAATAACCCCTGTTATAGGGGTTATTTTTATGAGAATATTAGCGATCGCTATTTCTACTCACTCTTCACCAATTGCAATAATTTGATCATTACATCGTTTCCTGTGTCTGGGGATTGAACATCAAATCTTTCCCCGCCTTGTTTTGTTCCAGACGCAAACAATAGCTGATTTTACGGTAGGGGCAATTCATGAATTGCCCCTATCTGGCTGGAAAAGTTTTTTACTTATATAACAGATGTACGAAATATTTATAGAGTTTTAAATAATGCCCTGGATTTTTGACAATATTGATTTATCATTGCTACCGATTTTACGAGAAACCCTCAAAATCTCCTATGGCAAGTTAAGGTGGCAAATAAATCGAATGAAATTACAGCAATTTCTGCACTATTCTAACTATTAGATATAGCAGGATGTATTATTACCATTGGTACGATGGGTACACAAACTTTCAAACGTAGTAATCGCCAAAAATCTTTCTCGATCTGCTATGGATAATAACTATATGCATGACTATTCTTGCTGCTTGCTTATCCCGACATGATGATATACTCTCAACCCACATATCAATAGCGTTTGAGATGCGCTTACCCTAAATCCTATATGAGTTGGAAAAATAGTTTGTTAATCTAAATAATCCACACTTAGAAAATATGAATAGATAAGAAATGCAGACGATCGCAAATAATCTAAAACTGCTATAGAGTTATCACTCTTCATGAGTGGTAATCTAAAAACCTCGATTAAAATTATATAGCGATCGCTATATAAACTCTCACCTCTACTAAACTGACGCTGTGGTAAACCAGACTGGTGAAAGATGTATCCTGGTTTTGGGAACACTAAATTTAGCACTAGACTTCACAGGAAGGAGTTGATGTCTAAAGGCGAATGGAATAACCAGATCGAAAAATACAGTTCCCTTGCAATTACCCATAACATACCTAAAACCAGTGAAGCGTAATACAATTACCCATGAATTTGACTCTGGTTCACAAGCAGAAATAATACCTCTACAAGAAAATGATGACCATTTGTCAGAAGCGTCCAAGCTACTAAGGCAAGGAATTCAACAGCAGCAAGCCGGCGAATTAATAACGGCTATGAAATCTTTACAACAATCCTTGGGGCTGTTTCAGGCAGTTGGCGATTTAGAAAAACAGGCACAGGTACTTTCTTTTTTAGGATTGGTAACTTACAGCGCTGGAGACTACAAAGGTGCTATATCTTACTCCCAACAGTGTCTGTCTTTGCTCAATAACACCTCAGATTTAGCATTGCAGATGCAAGCATTTTCCCATTTAGGCAATGCATACCGTCATCTGAACGATCATAAAAAGGCTATTGAGTTTCTAGAAAAATGTTTGAAAATAACGCAACAGTTGCAAGACAAACGCAGCCAAGTCGCGGCACTCAATAATTTGGGATTAGTGTATAAAGCTTTAGGTAACTTTACACAGGCTATTGAGTATCAACAGCAAAGTCTAGAGATTGTGCGGGAACTCAAAGATAATTGGGGCGAAGAACAGGTACTCAAGAATTTAGGTAATGCTTGGTATGCTTTGAACAATTACCCAAAAGCGATCGCTTATTATGAGCAGTGTGTAGTACTAGCACGCTCTTTAAAAAATGTTCGCAGTGCTTCTCAGGTGCTAAAGAATCTGGGCAATGCTTGTTATGCTTTAGGTGATTATACCAAAGCCATTAAGTATTATGAAGATCGGTTGCAATTAGCCAAAGAAATTCAAGACAAGCGTAGTGAAGAACAGTCTTTAAGTAGTTTAGGAGTTGCTTGTGAAGCTTTGGGTGACTATAACAAAGCAATTACGTATTATGAAGAACGTTTGCTGTTAGCTAGAAATATCAAAGATCGTCGCAGTGAAGAACAAGCTCTTGCCAGTCTGAAAGTCGCTTGCTACGCCTTGGGTGATTATGCCAAAGCTATGCAATATCAGCAGGGAACATCTTCAAATAGTTAAAAAGCAAGACCAGAAAACAATTCAAAATTACTCGCATAGATCAATTCCCCCAATTGTTTTTTTTTGTTGGAGATATACGAGAACTTCTAATGTATCTACTTGGGGAAATTCTGCGTAAAAATTACTCACACTCCAGAAGGGTTCGGGTGTTTCCAAGACTATTGTGCGATCGCCCCACTGTTCTAACCAGGGTAGCAATTTTTGTGGCGCTAATGGAGTACATAACCAAACTGCTGCTGGAGAAAGCGCTCTCATAGCAGTTGCTGCTACCGCTATTGTCATACCTGTAGCAATGCCATCATCAACTAAGATGAGCGTAGCATTCTCTGAATTCACTTGCGGGCAAGCAGGAATTAATTGAGCTTCAAGGGACTTAGCAAGGTTTATCGCTTTATTTAAAGCTATTTCTCGCCACCGCACATCATGTTTAGAGCGAAATAGCTTTTGATCGACCCAAAGAACATTTCCAGAAGTAGTAACTGCACCAATTGCTAACTCTGGATTTTCTGGATGGCTAATCTTTTTTGCGACAACAATTGTCAACGGACAATCTAAAAGACGTGCTATTGGTGCTGCTACTGGTATACCCCCTCTTGGCAAAGCATAAACAATTGGTACAGGTTTTACCCCAGAATCAATAGTTTGCTGAGTCAAAACATCATGAATTACTCGCGCCAATAACTCACCTGCATGGGTACGATCGGCGAAAAGTGGGGTATATGACATGGTTTCCCCCAGCATCTTAGGACGGCAATGCTTTTATCATGACTGAATTTTGTCTCAAATTAACTGATACAATAAGATTTGTATAAATAATTAAGTATTCAGCAAAAGTTTATTGTTCTGATCGATATCCAGCCAGACGGCTATTTAAATCAGATATAACAGCTGGCGCTGATGCCAAAATCCTGATTTTCATGAGCAGCGAAACCCAACTCAGCCTCTTCGGCGACTCAACTTTTAATCAACGAGAACTGATTCCTACAGACGCGAAAATTTCGATCGCTCCCGGAACTTATTCTGACATAACGGAGTTGACACAGCATTGCGATCGCTGCCACCGTTGTGCGTTGGGAGACACTCGCACTCATGCTGTTGTGGGACGTGGCAATCTCAAAGCACCAATTATGGTTGTGGGAGAAGCGCCAGGTCAAAATGAAGATGAAACGGGTTTACCATTTGTAGGCAGATCGGGACAATTGCTGGAGAAAATTTTGGCATCGGTGAATCTGACTACTGAGGATGATGTATATATCGCGAATATCAATAAATGTCGCCCACCAGATAATAGAGTTCCCACTCCTATAGAAGTGGCAGCTTGTCTGCCCTACCTACTAGAACAAATTCGCTTAGTTGACCCTAAAATAATTCTGTTAACCGGTGCAACTGCTGTCAAAGGGATCACTGGCGATAAACGGGGGATTACGAAAATCCGCGGGCAGTGGCTGGAGTGGGAAGGGCGTTTATGTATGCCAATTTTTCATCCTTCCTACTTGCTACGTAACCCTTCTAAGGAAAGAGGTGCACCGAAATGGTTGATGTGGCAGGATATCCAGGCAGTGCGTGCCAAGTTAGACGAAATTCAAAATAACAGCTAATGCTTAATCCCCTCTTTTTCTAGGGTTGTGATTACCAACATCTTTTCAATTAATCACTTCGTTGCTATCCCGGTTGTAAAGAAATTCTCAAGCTAATAGCTAAATTCTTCTCAAGAGTACTAAATACAAGATTTTAAGCGATGTAAATAACTAGACTCTGTGAAAAAGAAAATTTCAGTCTATTGATTGCGATCGCTTATTTTAATTGAATATAACGACTTGCTGTTTAGGGTTAAAACTGGAACTAGCGCGCCCCTTGGCAAGGGGTGCGCTAGAACAGGTGAGGTAGTTTGATTACTGGTAATTAGGCAGACTCGATATTATCTTTTAGACGCCAAATTTCAAGTCTCTATTCGTCGTCGAAATCATCTTCGTCGTCTTCCTCTTCTTCCTCGTAATCGTCGTCGTCTACTACTTCGTCAGCAATTAATTCATCTTCTTCATCTAGAATGGATCTTTCTGCACGTCTGCTACCAAAGCCAGATTCCCCAAGAGTAGGAGAATCTAAATTATAGGTGCGAGCTGTGCGATCGTCTAAGACCATATCTAGGGGATCATCAACTTCATCTAACACACTACTGGTAATTTCAGCAGCATAGTCATCGATCGCTCCTGGTTCTTCATAAGTATTGTATCCAGTACCAGCCGGAATCAATCGCCCGATAATCACGTTTTCCTTTAATCCGCGCAGCCAGTCAGATTTGCCTTCGATAGCTGCTTCGGTGAGTACCCGTGTTGTCTCTTGGAAGGACGCGGCGGAAATAAAGCTGTCGGTGTTCAACGATGCTTTAGTGATCCCCAATAATACTGGAGTGTACTGTGCCCTAGCACCGCCTGTAATTGCCATAGCTTCGTTCACCTGCTCGACTTGGCGCAGTTCCACCAATTCGCCAGGAAGCATTGTGGTGTCACCACCATCATCAATCCTGACTTTGTTGGTCATCTGGCGAACAATCACTTCAATGTGCTTATCGGAAATATCAATCCCTTGAGACTGATACACCATTTGCACTTCATTCACCAAGAAAGTCTGTACCTTTTGTAAAGCAAGGCTAGCACAAGCATAGATTCCATCTTCGGAACCCAGGCTAAAGAAGATTTCCAAAATTTCGTGGGGATTAGATGGGCCATCAGTTAACGGTTGTCCCGCTAATACTATTGAGCCATCTGGCACAATCAAGTTTTGTCCTGGCCCCAGAGGATAATCTGTCACCACGCCATTTGATTCTACGACCTTGATGGCGATCGCTTCATCACCATCACCGTAAACTACCTTAACTTCTCCGCCCCGCCGACATAAGATGCACGCTTCTTTCGGTTTACGAGCTTCAAGTAGTTCCTCAATCCGGGGCAAACCTTGAATGATATCTCCGGTTTTGGCGCGTTCAAACACCAGCAACACCAAGTTATCACCCCGTTGTACCAAATCGCCGTCTTCTATCTGCAACACAGCACCAGGGCTGACTCGATAAGGGCGACCGATACGGGTAGTAATAACGTAGTTTTTAGTACTTAAAGCTGATTCCCCACCAGATGCAGCAGCGACACTTTTAACATCCACTACTTGCCCTGATTCTGGGGCAAAAACTCCAGGAGCAACTTCTGTACCTTCTACTAACAAGTCACCCACTTTTACCTTGGGTTGGGTACTAGTATTAATGGTGAGCCTATCAACATCACGCAACACCAAACAGCGACGCACGTTTTCGGTTCCTTTTTGAACACCCCGTACTTCCCCGCCTTCTTTACACAAGATTTGGGTACGTGCGACTACAGACCCTGGGGCGATGGTTAGCCCATCGTGTACCTCAAGTGTCGTCTGGGTACTACCTTGGGTGGCATCGGCGGTAATGTCTCGACGAATTACCAAAGATTCCAAAATCACCAGTTGTAAACGTTGAACTTCTGGGTCTTCGGTATCCTCTACTAATTCAATATCTGCTGCAAGAGGTGAAGCATTATGGTCTTGTTCTCCTTCTTGCTCAATTTCCAGTACTAGCTGGGTTCGTAGCAGTTCCACACCTTCAACAGATTTGACGCGTTCTGAATCTTTATAAGGTAGTCGCTGCACCGCTCTTAATTGAATCGATCGCCCGGTTTGTTGACTTACCGATGTCGTTGATGGCACATCTGGATTATCAGGGACAGCAAACTCAACCACTGGACGACTCAACAGGGCTGGGCCTTCTGGTGTCTCCACATACTGGATATAACGTAATTCCGTGGCAACATTACCTTGGAATTCCTCACCTGGTTGGATGAAGGTGTTATCTCGCCCGATGACTGATTCGGGATCGTCCACCATCAGTAGTTCCCCTGGCTTCACTACAACTTCCCGCAGGATGTCGTTTTTCTGGGTCACTTCTACCACACCACTGTTTTGGCAGAAGATATCCTTCACCACTTCGGTGCCAGCTTCCACAAACTGACCGTCTTCCACCAACAGTAAGGAGATATCTTTATTAACTTCGTGGCTTTCTTCAGGAATCCACAACAGGGTACCGCCCTGCACGACTTCATAACCCAGCTTGGCTTTGCCTTTTTTCTGGACTTCTACACCAGCAAATTTCAGGAATCCACCAGTGGTTGTGCGATAGCGGTCATCAATTAACTCAGCTACTACTTGACCATTTTGCACTTTTGTGCCTGGTGTTGCTCGGAGGTTAAATACTTGGTTGTTGCCAGTAGAAACTAAGTAGTTATTACGTCCTTGAGAACTTTGAACTGTCACCGTTGCCTGGTCTAAGACCACAGAAGCGGTGATAATCTCAATTTCCCTGGTACTCTTACCTGGGGTAGCTTCTGGCAAACGCACCACACCGCCATGTAAACTGGCTAATTTGGTTTCTGCTAAAACTCCATTAGCAGCGATCGCATCACCATTTTTCACCACCAATTCGGCCCCTGGCGGCAAGTTGTAAACTTCCCCAGACAAAATCCAAATCAAGCCACCGCGTGCGGCTGTGGTTGTAGTGTTGCCTTGACGGTCAGTTTTTTGTTCTGGAACAACTTCGGCAAATTGCACTTCCCCTGCTAAGTCAGAAGCAACATCTTTAACTGCTTTTTCTGTATTAGTCCGAGTTGTGCGTCCACCAAGGGCAACCTCTGCTAACAACTGACCTTGTTTTACCTTATTTCCATCAAATACATATAGTGTTGAACCTTGGGTAAGATGAACCTCTTGGTTCTCTGGGGTAACATCACCTACTTTTGTTGGCTCCAAAAGCATGATGCCATTAGCCTCAACATAGAGGGCATCTTCCCCGTGGCGAGTACGATATGTTCTGGTCTTCAGTTTGCGAGGAAGCTTGACAGTACCATCGATTTTGGAACGCACTTGTTGCGCCACTTCTCCAGTAAACACCCCACCTGTGTGGAATGTCCGCATGGTTAGCTGGGTACCAGGTTCGCCGATACTTTGGGCGGCAATAATCCCCACAGCTTCACCCAAATCTACCATCTTGGCGTGTGCCAAACTCCAGCCGTAGCAGTGCTGACAGACAGAGCGTGCCGCTTCACAAGTTAGTGGCGATCGCACCACAACTTCTCCCACCCCAGATTTTTCAATTTTCTTCGCCAAATCCTCAGGAATTGGGGAATTGCGTGCTGCAATCACTTCTTTTGTTACCGGATGCAGCACATCTTCGCCAATCACCCGTCCCATCAAGCGAGTTGCTAGAGGAATCAAGGTTTTGGCCCCTTCTGTCATTGGTCGAATGCTAAGACCTCTAGTGGTGCCGCAGTCAAATTCCCGAATAATAACATCCTGGGATACATCCACCAATCGGCGGGTGAGATAACCAGAGTCAGCCGTCCGTAAGGCTGTATCCACCAATCCTTTTCTGGCACCGTAAGACGAAATAATGTATTCCGTTACAGTTAATCCCTCACGGAAATTGGTTTTGATGGGCAAATCGATAATTTCCCCTTGAGGATCTGCCATCAGTCCCCGCATCCCTACCAATTGCCGCACTTGAGAGATGTTACCCCGTGCACCGGAGAATGCCATCATATATACGGAGTTTAGGGGATTAGTCTTTTTGAAGTGAACGACTACTTCATCTTTCAAAGCTTCACTAGTACCGTTCCAGGTATCGATTACCTTTTGGAAGCGTTCTACTTCCGTGATTTCTCCTCGTTGGTAACGGGTTTCAGTAGCCCGAATTTCTTCTTCGGCTGCTTCTAAGAGCAATCGCTTAGTTGGTGGTACCATCAAGTCATCTACACTGATGGAAACCCCTGCTTTGGTAGCGTAGCGAAATCCCAAATCTTTCAGTTTGTCCGCCATTACTGCGGTTCGCGCCGTACCATAATAGGTAAAGGCCCAAGAAATTAAATTTCTCAGTTGACCTTTGTCAACTACCCGATTGCGAAAAATCATTTTTTCGTTAGTCATTAGTCATTAGTCCTGAGTCATCAATAATTAATAAGTCGTAATTCGTAGTTTGTAATTCGTAATTAATTATTCAATAATTACAAATTACGTTAGCGCAGCGTAAAGCCTTCTCTACGATAGGCTGCGCCAACGGCATGGCTTCGCTTAGAGCGAGTCCGCGAGCGTCATTAGAAATTACGAATTAACTTGCTAGTGCTTCCTGAATAGCATTGTTGTAAATAACGCGACCAGGAGTTGTGTATATATACTGGGAAAGTACATTGCCTTTAGCGTCTTGTCTGACTCGACGGAACTTATAGAGTAATGTGCGGGTACCATCCTCGTTTTCCGTCACTTTCACGGGTTCCGTATCCGGTTGGTCTGATTCTATTTCACCGTCAAATCGCACGTAAATATAGGCGTGCAAGTCAATTTGCTCTTGCTGGAAAGCCATAATTACATCCTCTAGCGAAGAAAAGTACTTTCCTGCGCCTTTTGTCGCACCGGGATTTTCTGCTGTTAAGTAATAGGCTCCCAAAACCATATCTTGGCTAGGTGTGATGATCGGTTTACCTGTGGCTGGTGACAAAATATTGTTAGAAGCCAACATCAACAACCGCGCTTCAGCCTGACTTTCTAACGACAGAGGGACGTGTACCGCCATTTGGTCGCCATCAAAGTCGGCGTTAAACGCTGGGCACACCAGAGGATGCAGTTGAATCGCTCTACCTTCTACTAAAATCGGTTCAAAAGACTGAATACCCAAGCGGTGCAACGTTGGTGCCCGATTTAGCATTACAGGGTGTCCTTCAATCACCTCTTCCAGCACATCCCAAACGCTGGGATCATTGCGGGATATCAGCTTTTTCGCAGCTTTGATGTTATTTACCATACCGCTACGAATCAGGCGGTTAATTACAAATGGTTGAAATAGCTCAATTGCCATTTCTCTAGGCAAACCACACTGGTGAATTTTCAGCTTTGGCCCCACCACAATAACCGAACGTCCAGAGTAATCAACCCGTTTACCTAACAAGTTTTGTCGGAAACGTCCTTGCTTACCTTCAATAATGTCGGACAAAGATTTTAGGGGTCGGTTATTTGCCCCTACCACAGTGCGTCCCCGACGACCATTGTCAATCAAAGCATCCACTGCTTCTTGCAGCATCCGCTTTTCGTTCCGCACAATAATCTCTGGTGCCAAAATTTCTTGCAAGCGTGCTAAACGATTGTTGCGGTTAATTACCCGCCGATACAAATCATTTAAATCGCTAGTGGCAAACCGTCCGCCATCTAGTTGCACCATTGGGCGCAAGTCGGGCGGAATCACGGGAATGACTGCCATTACCATCCACTCTGGTTTGGAACCAGTGGCGATGAAGTTGTCAATCACCCGTAGTCGCTTAATCAGCTTGGCTCTCTTTTGTCCCTTGGCGTTGCCAATTTCTTCGCGTAGGCTTTCGGCTTCTTGTTCCAAATTGATATCGGCAAGCAAACGCAACAGCGCTTCAGCCCCAATCCCTACCTCTACGCCTTGCAGCACAGAATCTTCGCTATAAATTTGGTCTTCTATTTCCAACCACTGGTCTTCACTCAGTAGCTGTTTATAAGTTAAAGTTTCAGCATTACCTGCACTCAGGACAACATAAGAGTTGAAATAGACAATCTGCTCGACATCCCGTAAGGGCATATCCAACAGGATGGAAATATAGCTAGGAATGCCTTTGAGATACCAGACGTGAGCTACTGGTGCGGCGAGTTTAATATAGCCCATACGGTGGCGACGCACCCGTGACTCGGTGACTTCTACACCACAGCGCTCACAGACAATACCTCTATGACGGACTCTTTTATACTTGCCACAATGGCATTCCCAATCTTTTGCGGGACCAAAGATCCGCTCACAAAATAAGCCATCCATCTCTGGCTTAAGAGTTCGGTAGTTAATCGTCTCTGGCTTGGTAACTTCACCGACTACTTGACCATTGGGCAATGTTCTCTCGCCCCACTGACGAATGCGTTCAGGAGAAGCCAAGCCGATTTTTACGTAGTCAAACTGATTAGTTTGGGCAGGTCTCATACTTAAGTGCTGAGTTCCGAGTTTTGAGTATATTTTAGTTTTAAGGTTTGAATAAAGAGATTTATAAGTGCTAAATGCCAATTACTGAGTTTTTAAGACTCAGTGTTTAGCATTTAGCACTCAGCACTCCTTATTCGTCATCATCCAGCGATTCGCGGGAGAGAGATTCGTATGTAGGTCGAGGAGGTGTGCGACGGGCTGATTGGTCAGCCATCAAATCGACTTCCACATCTAGGGAACTGCCGTCTGCTTGGGTTTCTACCTTGTGTACGGCAATATCTAATCCCAATGATTGCAACTCGCGCATTAGCACTTTAAAGGATTCTGGAGTTCCAGGTCTAGGAATTGCCTTACCTTTAACGATCGCATTTAACGCTTCATTCCGTCCTTGCATATCGTCAGATTTAACTGTGAGCAATTCCTGTAAAGTGTAAGCAGCACCAAAGGCTTCCAATGCCCACACTTCCATTTCTCCAAACCGCTGACCACCTTGTTGCGCTTTACCACCCAAGGGTTGCTGAGTCACCAGTGAGTATGGGCCTGTAGAACGGGCGTGAATCTTATCATCCACCAAATGCACCAGTTTCAGCATATAAGCTACACCGATGGTAATTGCTCGGTCAAAGGGTTCGCCTGTACGACCGTCATATACCATGATTTTGCCTGGATTATCGGGGTTATATACCCAATCTTTCCCTGTTTCGTCTCGTGCTTCTTGCAATTTGCCATGCACGATTCGGCGAGATGACTCTTCACCGTACATTTCATCAAAGGGAGTAATCTTAAATCGTACTCCCAAGGTCTGACCAGCCCAACCCAAGAGGCATTCAAATACTTGTCCGACGTTCATCCGACTAGGTACACCCAAGGGGTTAAGCACAATGTCCACTGGTGAACCATCGGGCAAATAAGGCATATCTTCCGCCGGTAATATCCGAGAAATAATCCCTTTATTACCGTGGCGTCCTGCCATTTTGTCCCCAACTTGGATTTTGCGTTTTTGCGCAACATACACCCGAACTACCATATTGGCTCCTGGTGGCAGTTCATCGCCTTGTTCGCGAGTAAACAAGCGTACATCAACTACGCGACCTTTTTCACCATTTGGCACTCGCAGGGAATTGTCCCGCACATCGCGCGCTTTTTCACCGAATATAGCTCGCAACAGTTTTTCTTCTGGCGGTTGGTCAGATTCACCTTTGGGTGTGACTTTTCCTACCAAGATGTCACCAGCTTCTACCCACGCCCCAATGCGAATGATTCCCTGTTCATCCAACTGACGCAAGGCATCTTCCCCGACGTTGGGAATTTCTCTGGTAATTTCTTCTGGCCCCAGTTTTGTTTGTCTAGCTTCAATTTCATATTTTTCGATGTGAATTGAGGTGTAGACATCATCCTGTACTAATCTTTCAGAGATTAAAATCGCATCTTCGTAGTTGTAGCCTTCCCAAGGCATGTAGGCAACAACGATATTTTGTCCTAGCGCCAATTCACCGCCTTCGGTGGAGGAGCCATCAGCCAGCACCTGACCAGCAACAACTCGTTCACCAATACGGACGAGAGGTTTCTGATTTAAACAAGTGTCTTGGTTTGAGCGTTGGTACTTGGAAAGGGTGTACTTAATTTCTGGGGTATTAGGTTTAGGACGAACGCGAATTTCTGTAGCGTCCACATAAGTGACATCACCATCGGTACGCGATACAATCACCATCCCGGAGTCTCTTGCTCCTTGCGCTTCCAAACCAGTACCCACTAAAGGACGCTCTGGTTTGAGCAGGGGGACTGCTTGCCGTTGCATGTTCGATCCCATCAATGCTCGGTTAGCGTCATCATGCTCCAAGAATGGAATCATGCTAGTAGCTACCGATACAATCTGTACAGGAGATACTGCTACGTAATCCACCTGTTCTGGTGTTGTGGTGGAAAATTCTTGGCGATACCGGACTGGCACTTGCGGTCCAATAATGTGCCCAGTTTCATCTACAGGAATATCTCCAGGAGCAACCCGTAGGTCGTCTTCTTCATCAGCTGTCATGTAGGCTGGAGGTAGATCAAATCTAACTCGCCCATTTTCTACAGGTCTAAATGGTGTTTCGAGGAAGCCGTACAGGTTAACCCGCGCATGGGTTGCTAAAGAGCCAATCAATCCAGCGTTGGGGCCTTCTGGTGTCTCAATGGGGCAAATGCGTCCATAGTGACTAGGATGAATATCTCGCACAGCAAACCCAGCGCGTTCGCGGGTTAAACCACCAGGACCAAGGGCGCTCAGACGGCGTTTGTGGGTCAGTTCTGCGAGAGGATTGGTTTGATCCATGAACTGACTTAATTGGCTAGAACCAAAGAATTCTTTAATTGCTGCTACCAGTGGTTTGGGGTTCACTAAGGAAGCGGGGGTTAGCACTTCAGCATCGGATACGGTCATCCGTTCCCGAATGATTCTCTCTAGGCGGTTTAAGCCTACTCTTACTTGGTTTTGCAGCAATTCACCAACGCTTCTCACTCGGCGGTTGCCTAAGTGGTCAATGTCATCGATGTTACCGATGTCATATTCTAGATTAATTAGGTAATCTACGGCTGCCAAAATATCGCCAGCCGTCAACACCCGCATGGTGTCTGGGACTGAAAGGCGCAATTTCTTGTTGAGTTTGTACCGTCCAACGCGACCAAGGTCATAACGTTTCGGGTCAAAGAAACGAGAGTCTAGCAGTTGTTGCCCACCTAAGACCGTGGGTGGTTCACCAGGACGCAGTTTCCGATATAACTCCATCAGGGCTTCTTCTTCAGAGAATTGCCCTTCTTTTTCGATGGTTTTTTGGAAATATTCGGGGTGGCGTAAAGCGTCAAAGATTTCGTTGTCTGATAACCCTAAAGCTTTTAGAAGTACCTGCGCTGAAAGTTTGCGGGTTTTGTCGATGCGTACCCACACCAAATCGTTACGGTCTGTTTCAAATTTCAGCCATGCTCCCCGGTTGGGAATTAAGCTAGCTGAATAAGTACGTCGCCCGTTTTTGTCGATTTCTGATTTGTAATAAACCCCTGGCGATCGCACTATTTGGTTGACAATTACCCGCTCGGCTCCGTTAATAATAAACGTGCCGCGATCGGTCATCAAAGGCAAATCCCCAATGAATACCTCTTGCTCTTTGATTTCCCCGGTTTCTTTATTAATTAGACGTGTAGGAACATACATTTGGACAGCATAAGTACTATCCCGCCGCTTCGCTTCTTCGACGCTGTACTTTGGCTCCTTGAGTTTGTAATTATGACCCAAAAAGTGCAGTTCTAATTTACCCGTATAATCTGTAATAGGACTAAAGGAGTTAAGTTCTTCTATCAGCCCTTCTTCTAAAAACCAGCGAAAGCTCGATCGCTGGATTTCAATCAAGTCGGGTAACAGAAAGGCGGGTTCCATATATGTTTCTTTAGTCATGCCTCTACCTTTGTCAACCTGGTTAAATTTTCCCTTGGACACTGCTGTTTGACGCTTCCCACTGCTAGCCAGTGCCCTTGGCTGTTTGGGAACTGTTTTTTACACACTTGTGATTTACATCTGTGGGCAAAAGCAGCCATTAAGTTTGGCTGGAACGAGCAATTTTCACAAGGAAGAAGTTGCCCTTAATAAGGGACTAAGTAATGGGTAATGGGTACTATGAAAGTATGGGAAAAGTTACTGAAAGTCCTTTCCCTTTGCATCTCATGCCCAATGGAGCCATTAACTTCTCCGACAGCAGATGCTGTGCGTACCTTGCTTAAGAGCAGTAAGAAAAGTCGGCAGAGTCGCCCAAAGCCTTGGCTCCCCAATGCCCATTTCAAATAGAATATCCAGTTAAAATATTCCTGAATTTGATTTACTTTCTTCACTTCCCCTCCAAAAAGCGCGTTAATTTGCTGACGCAGCTCCACACAGTGTGTTTTAAATCCACCCCGCTGTTTATACTCTCAGTGATATTTTAGATATCCTAAGACTGAGGGAATGATCCGCACCTTGTCGGTTTTGAATCAGAATCACTTCATTTTGCTGGATTGTACTCACAAGGCAATTTTTGTTTAACAATTTTGAATAGGTTCAATACAAAGTAAACCGACGTTGTGCAAAAGTCTAGCTCAATTCAGGTTGGCACAGTTAGTCATGTGTGAAGAGCATCCGCTTGTAGAGATTTTGAGGATGGACAAGCCATAACAGCATGGAAGATTTAAGATCAGAAGTTTTATGCTCCTTCTTTTATCATTATGGCGCAAGCAAAATGTTTTTGAGGGAATAATATTAGCATATTTTTGTCCCCCTATAGATTTATTTTTTTTACACAACTTAACAAAAGATACTAGAACGCATCTGATATTGACAACCCGAATAATTCACAGGCATTTTGGGTGGTTTGATGGGCGATCGCCTCTACCGTTTCTTGACGCAGTTTAGCTACTTGCTCGGCTACATAAAGTACGTAGGCAGGCTCATTGCGCCTCTCGCCCCGTTTCGGAACTGGAGCGAGAAATGGGCAATCTGTTTCAATCAGGAGGCGATCGCCACTTACCATAGCAGCGGAGGATTGGATTGCTTTAGCATTTTTAAACGTTACCGTACCGCTAAAGCTGATATAAAAGCCTAAATCGAGAAACCATTGAGTTTCTTCAGGTGTTCCTCCCCAGCAATGCATCACACCCCGCACTCTTTCTCCTTTGAGTTGCCGCCACTTTTCCAACACTTCTTTGGTTGCCACCGCAGCATCACGGCAGTGGATAATCACTGGTAAGTTTAGTTCAGATGCGATCTCCAACTGGGACTCGAACACCATATACTGTTGCTCGTAGTTATCAGCTTTGTAAAAATCCAGCCCCATTTCCCCAATTGCTACCACATTCGAGTCAGAACTCGCTAAAGTTTTGATTTTCTCGGCTGTTTCGCTATTCCATTTATCAGCATCTAAAGGATGTAATCCTACAGCAAAACTAATTTCAGGAAAATCTTGGGCTATGGATTGAATACTGGAAAACTCCTCCGGGTGAACACAGGAATGCACTAAATGCACTACACCTGCTTCTTGCCACCGCGATCGCACTATTGCTAAATCCGGCTGAAAACTATCAAAGTTGAGATGTACGTGCGTGTCTATCAGTTGCATCTTTTGTCCTTTGTTGTTTGTCCTTCGTCATTTGTCGTTTGTTTTGTTACCAATGACTAATGACTAAGGACAAATTAGCAATGACTACTCAGCTGTTTGTGTGAGGGGTTTTAGTCTGTGAGCCAATCTTGATTTTTTCCTTGCCCCATTGTTTGGGTGAAGAACACCTCGTTTGATCGCCTTATCAATTTTGCCGTAAGCTTCGGATAACCGAGCTTGTGCTTCTTGTTTTAATTCTGGGGTAGGATTAGCTGTATAAGCAGCTACAGCATTGAGGTATTTCTTCATCAGCGTCTTGACTGCTGATTTGTAAGATTTATTACGCAGTCGGTTACGTTCTGCGATTTGGGCACGCTTAAGAGCAGACTTTGTATTCGCCACAGTCAATTCCAAAAATACGATTATTAATTATGTACACACACTACTAGACTTACTAATATAGCATCCAAATTGCCAATGTTAGAATTTCCTAAAAAAATTATGGGATTAGGTATTGGGCATGAATGAAGATCATCAATATTATTATTTCCATAGTCTCTACTCGCAAATTCAGTATTTCGTCAATTGAGGAAATGCGTTAAAATAAAATGCATCTAAATAAATGAAATGTCACCCTAACTCATCACACCCTGATTAAGCAATGTGATTGCCGATAAATAAAATTTGTGCGTAAACCAGATGTATATTTAGAGGCAGGAACTGTAAAGAGCTAAATTTCAGGGATTCTCAAGTATAGAACCGATATATCGTGCCTGTACAGACATTAACTACTAAAAGTTAGGGAAATAAGTAAAAATTATACTCAGATCCTAGCCCATGTAAATTCAGGGAATTGCATGTGTAAACACACCATCTGCACCCCATAAGAATTGAGGGAAAGGGTGTAAGGGTAGCGGGAAATGGCACACCTGCTTCCTGCCGCTAGCCAGTCAAGGCTTATCGGATTGAGCAATTAAGTCGCCTTCTCAAGCAAACTATACGCTGGTAGCCTTGAGAGTATCAAAAAAATCCAGGTTAAGCTAGAGAAGAGAATTAGAGTCAGCTTGCACACCCCAGTGGGTCAAGAGCAATACTAAATCTCAGGTGGCAATATTATAATTTTGGCATTGTCCTTACTCCATGCTGCGAATTATTACTCAGCAGGCAGACGTTAGAGCAGAACTACAACGGATCTGCGATCGCACCCATGACGAACAGGTACTTCATAAAGAAGCAACGGTGCGGGAAATTTTGCAAGCAGTGAAGCGCCAAGGCGACAAAGCTGTATTGCATTACACGGACGAATTTGACAAGCAAACCCTGAAAGCAGAAGAACTCCGAGTTACAGGCTCGGAACTGGATGCAGCCTATCAACAGGTATCAAAAGAGTTGTTGAGTGCAGTTCGGCTAGCTTGCCGTCAAATTGAAGCGTTTCATCGTCAGCGAGTACCAAAAAGCTGGGTACACTTTGGTGACGATGAAGTAGTACTGGGCAAACGCTACACCCCTGTAGACCGAGCTGGGTTGTATGTGCCTGGTGGCCGTGCCGCCTATCCCAGTACAGTGCTAATGAATGCAATTCCGGCTCATGTTGCAGCTGTACCGCACGTGGTGATGGTAACACCACCAGGCCCAGGGGGTGCTATTAACCCAGCAGTCTTGGTAGCTGCCCAAGAAGCAGGGGTGCAAGAAATTTATCGTATTGGGGGCGCACAAGCGATCGCTGCTTTAGCCTATGGCACAGAAACAATTCCGAAAGTGGATGTGATTACTGGCCCTGGTAACATTTATGTCACCCTAGCGAAAAAACTTGTCTATGGCACTGTTGGCATTGATTCCTTGGCAGGCCCCAGCGAAGTGCTGGTGATTGCCGATGAAAGCGCAAATCCAGTGCATGTAGCTGCTGACTTGCTAGCCCAAGCCGAACACGATCCGATGGCGGCAGCGATTTTGCTGACCACAGATGTTGCTTTGGCGAAAAACGTACAATTAGCCTTGGAAAGACAGCTAGTGGATCATCCACGGCGAATAGACACAGAAAAAGCGATCGCTCACTACGGCTTAATTATCGTTGTGGAATCGCTCCAAGCAGCAGCAGAACTCTCAAATGAATTTGCCCCTGAACACCTAGAATTAGAAGTCAAAGACCCTTGGGCACTATTACCACAGATTCGTCACGCTGGGGCAATCTTTTTGGGTTACTCAACACCAGAAGCTGTAGGAGACTATTTGGCAGGTCCTAATCATACCTTGCCCACTTCTGGTGCTGCCCGCTATGCTTCGGCATTGGGTGTTGAAACTTTCCTTAAACACTCCAGTATTATTCAATACTCCCAAACTGCACTGCAAAATGTGGCTGGTGCTATTGATGTGCTAGCAACAGCAGAAGGTTTACCTTCCCATGCTGATTCAGTCCGACGCCGAATTCAGCAAGAAGAGTGATTTGGAATGCTTAATTTTTTTTTGATAAGCCAGTGCTGAGTAAAAATCCCAGTCCCTAGAACATTTTCATGCATGGTTGGTTGTGAAACTCGTTTCATCGGGACTGCCTTGAGTCACCCTTTAAGCGTCCACAAGTCGGGTATTGCCAACAGACAGTAGTTTTTGGGAGAGGAAAACCCTCTCCCAGAAACTCGTGAAAAGCTTCATTATCCAGAAAATTTGCTATAATCCCTTCACATGAAAGTGGCATAAAACTCACTGACCTATGGCGTAGCCTTAAATATATAAACTTACAGCTATTTACCTGCAAATAGCTGTAAGTTGTCAGATAAAAAATTAATTTCGTGTCACTGCCGACTAATTTTGCTAGATACTTATGTATGTAAGGGGTCTACTCTTTAGGAGACGAGAGCAGTGCTAAATAGTGTTTTGGTGGCTCTGGACGGTTCGGATATTTCACAACGAGTAATTCAAGCTTTAGATAATTTGGTGTTTTCAAAAGACGCCAAGGTTATTCTCTGTCATGTGTTTCTCACACCAGAGTCAGAAATGGAACTACCTGCCGATCGCCCTCAGCCAGAGTCCCCAACATTTTCTTATTTTCATATTGAAAAGCAACTGCAATTATATCAGGAAAAGTTATCAGTCAGAAGTGAGTTAGAGTTAGTAACTGGCGATCCCGCTGAAGAGATTATTCGTCTTGCCAATATTTATAAAACTGACTTAATTATAATTGGCAGTCGGGGGTTGATGGGGATGAAACGAATTGTCCAGGGTTCTGTTAGCAGTCAAGTTGTAGAAGAGGCTAATTGTTCAGTGTTAGTCGTAAAACCAAGGTAAAGATTTGCAAGGGGAAGCAATGGCTATAACCACCCCAAAACTAACCTTTGATGAATACCTAAAATATGATCGCACTGATATCCGCTATAAATTGGTCAAGGGAGAATTAATTCCCATGAGTCTAGAAAGTGGTCAACATAGTGCAGAATGTGGGTTTAACAATTTTAACCTATGCAATTCTGTGTTCTCTGCGTCTAGAGTCGTTAGATAAATTACTTTTAAACCGCAGAGTCACAGAGGAGGACACTTGCATGAGCAGGTTTCCCTACTTGAGCAAAGTGTCCGTGGCACAGAGAAAAAAGAGATTTTTCGAGTTACCTTGTAAGGGCTAACCATAGAGACAAGGAAAATCCCCTTTCTACGTTCAGTCCATTCAACGTTCTTGAGTTGCTAAAAACTGACGCAAGCTCAACAAGCTGAGTGTTTGACCCAAATTCAAAGGCAAAATTGAAACTCCTTCCAAGCGGGACTGTACCCAACCTTCTCCCCAGTACCATTCGTGGAACCCATCAATGCCTCCACTGAGTACTAAGCGGAGGCAATTGGATTTGACAACGTTTACTTGATGATGAATCGCGACTGGCCCAGTCCAGGTTGTAAACTGGAATCCGGGAAGCAGTTCTTCTGGCATTCCTGGGGCAAAACGTTGCCCTAAAAGCCATTTTTTTAGTTGCACGGGATGCAGCAGACTGTCACGAATTACATCTGTTGATGCTTCGATTTCGATCCGCAGTTGGCTTTGTTGAAAATTACCCAGCATTTTTCTCGGATTACCTAAAGATAAGACATCGCTATTTCTAATATTGCAAATACAATCACTGATTATGACTAGGTGACTTTTCTCGCAGCAGAGAACTTAGAATAGAAAAAGTGAACTTGTTAAGAAATGTAAGGTTATTCATGGCGGATCAGTTAATTCGTGCAACAGCAGCCGAAGGTGGAATTCGTGCCGTAGGTGCGATCGCCACACGTTTAACAGAAGAAGCACGGCAGCGTCACAAGCTTTCTTATGTGGCAACGGCAGCACTGGGTCGGACTATGGTGGCGGGTTTGTTAATGGTTTCTAGTATGAAGCGAACTGGATCGAGGGTGAATGTCCGCGTTAAGGGCGATGGGCCTTTGGGTGGCATATTGGTAGATGCAGGCTTAGATGGTACGGTACGTGGATATGTCGGAAATCCATCTGTAGAATTGCCTCCCAACGCCAAAGGTAAATTAGATGTTGGTGGTGCTGTGGGTGGCGGCTACCTCTACGTTGTGCGGGATATCGGTTATGGTTATCCTTACTCTAGTACCGTAGAACTAGTTTCTGGCGAAATTGGTGATGATGTCGCTCATTATCTCGTGAATTCCGAGCAAACACCTTCGGCTTTAGTTTTAGGTGTGTTCGTGGGAGCAGCCGGAGTAACTGCTGCGGGAGGATTACTGATACAAATATTACCCAAAGCCGCCAGAGACGAAGCCTTAGTAGAAACGTTGGAATCAAGGGTTGCTGGTCTAGCAGGATTTACGCCGTTATTACAAGCTGGGAAGACCTTACCTGAAATCTTTGATGACTTATTGGGAGATATGGGGTTAGAAATCTTTTCCGAACGCCAAATGTTGCGCTTCCACTGTGGTTGCTCTTTCGATCGCGTTTTGGGGGCACTAAAGATTTTGGGAGAAGCTGAACTGCAAGATATGATTCTTAAAGATGATGGTGCTGAAGCAACTTGCGACTTTTGCGGCAACGTCTACCAGGCAAGTAGCGATCAGTTAGCTCAACTAATTTCCGATTTGCAAGCCGAATCTGCTGTTTGAGGATAAAGTATAAAATAGCACTGATTTTTGAGATTGATAATGGTACTCTGTGGAGAGAGATAATCAAAAAAGTAGCTTTTTAATGATGAGAAAGTTACTATGTCAACAATGGAATTATCAATCTAAAACAGAGCGCTATTCAATTATTTTGGTGTGAGAGATGACAGAGCGGGATATTCCAGACAGTTGGTCTTCAGCCAGTGGAAGAGAGCCAGATCAAAATAAAAGATTATCCCGAACAGAACAATTCGGTGAAACTCAGCCATTTGATGTCCCAGCTACTGGTTCTACCTCCAAGTCAGTGAAGCGGCGAAAAAAAAACCATACGAATAGTAATTCAGAAGAAACTGCCCAACTCAGTAGTACTTCTGGGAAATGGCCACGCTGGCTGAAAAGCTGGACATTGTGGCTAGTACTACTAATGTTGATTCCCAGCAGTGTCGGATTCTTGGCAATGGCAATGCTGCTAAAATTGCCAGCTGCCCCTAATTGTCCATCGATTTTCTGGCCGCTGGCTAGTGCTTCTGTTCGGCTACATTGCGCTCAGTTAGCGGCTTCTAAGCAAACAGTGAACGACCTATTGCAAGCGATCGCTCTGGTGAAGCAACTACCACAAAATCACCCGTTGCATGGAGAAATCGATCGTTTCATCGAAGAATGGTCGCGGGATATTTTGAAGCTAGCCGATCAAAGTTTCCAAACTGGTAATTTAGAGGAAGCGATCGCGACTGCTCGTAAGATACCCGAAGATGTAGCAGCTTATAAATTAGTCAATGAACAAGTTGACAAATGGCAGTCAATTTGGTCAAAGGCTGAAGCCACATACAACGGTGCAATCGCCGAAGTAAAGGAACGGCGCTGGCAATCAGCGTTCATGTTATCCGCTAAAATGCTGCGCGTAGACAATCAATACTGGGCGGGTACTAAATACGACCAATTGAATCGTCTAATTGCCACAGCACGGGAAGATGGCGATAAGTTAGGAAAAGCCGAAAGTTTAGCAAATAGCAAAGTAGTCGATAATATCCTAGAAGCGATCAACTTAGCCGAGTCCATTGGGCAGGAAAGTTACCTTTACCAAAAAGCTCAGGAAGCGGTTCCGGCATTTGGACGCAAAATGCTGGAATTAGCACAGGCGAAACTAGACAAGCAGGATGCGGATGAAGCGCTGAATATTGCTAGGCAAATACCGGAAAGTACGAAACTACAAGGTGAAACAGATGACTTTATTGCCATCGCTGACGCCAAAAGAAGTGCTTGGATCGGTAATGTTTCTGGTTTAGAGGCAGCGATCGCTCAAGCACAACAAATCGATCCCTCCAGACCAGTGTATAACGAAGCACAGCAATTAATTGCTCGTTGGCAGTTGGAAATTGAAGATGTTGCCCATCTGGAAAAAGCGAGAATATTGGCTAGCCAAGGGACAGTCCCAAATTTAACAGCAGCGATCGCCCAAGTACAGCTGATTCCTGCTAGTAATCCTAGAGGTGCAGAAGCTAGGCAAGAGATAGGTCGCTGGAATGCCCAAGTGGAGACAATTGAAGACCAACCTTACTTAGACCGTGCCGAACAGATAGCAATATTCGAGGATATTAACTCCTTGCAAGCTGCGATCGCCCAGGCCAGCGAAATTCGTAGAGGTCGTGCATTATATCCAGAAGCACGGAAAAAAATTCGTACTTGGGTAGGAAAGATTGAGCGAATTCAAGACCAACCTTACTTAGATCGAGCACAAGAACTGGCCCAGAGTGGAAATCTCACCGCCGCCATCAGCACAGCTCAACAAATTGCTTCATCGGGAAGGGCGCTTTCACAAGAAGCACAAACTGCGATCGATGACTGGGAAGGGCAAATCCGCACTAGAGAAGACTGGAAAAAAGCCCAGCAAGTGGGTGCGGCTGGCACTCCAGAAGCATTGGTTGAGGCAATACGACTGGCGGATCGAGTTTCAAACAATAGCATCTTACGTATGGATGCAAATCAGGCTATTGACCAATGGAGTCAGCAATTGTTAGAAATTGCACGGACTCAAGGTCAATCTGATATTGCTAGAGGTATTGACATTGCCAAATCGATTCCACGCGGTAGTGCTGCTTACAGTGCAGCGCAAGAGCAAATTAAGGCTTGGCAGGATTTTCTCAATCCTCAACCTGAACCTCAACCTCAGCCTTCATCTGTGCCTGAATCTCTACCATTTCCCCGCTAAACTACTATTAATGGTCAGCGATCGTTTATTAGAGCAATTTTCAAGTCAATAGACCATAGGGTGGCTACTCACTAACCATCTCAAGATCGCCGATAGTGAGCAGTATTACTAATCTTTATCCTCAGTAAGAGGTTGTTTGAAAAGTTGTAAAGTCTATGTACTCAAAACTTCTCTCCCAGCCTCTCCCCGAAAGACCGATAGGGTTTGAAACTCCATTCCCTAAAAGAAAATGGCGCGAGGAAGGGTTAGGTTTTCGAGGCTTAGATGTTACAAAAATACTTTTCAAACATCCTTTCAGACGTTAAATTTTCTTACTGAAATAAGCCCGGAGCTATGACTAGAGACAATCTAGAATTAAAGTATTCAATTCTTAACTGGGTTTCTGGCAAGTGGATTGCTGCCAAATAGCTTGATGATGGTTTCGGCAAATTCTTTATTGTCGTAAAATTCATGCATCAAAGTAATAGGTTGCGAATAAAGTTGATCGCTGGAAAAGATCGACTTCCAATCTAGTTGGGTGTTATTAACAACTCCAACATCTTTCATCTTTTTGAGAAATTCGTAAGCAATTAACCCTTGAGCAATGGCAGATGGATGAATCCCATCTAAACTAAATAGTCCACATTTTAATTTTAAAAAGTTTTAATTTATAATTTTGGAGGAGCGTACAAGGCGATTCGCTTAGATTAAGAAAAATTGCACTTACTGTCATATTAGCAAAGACCAATATGACCAAGGTATTTGTTGGCCTTTACTCGTCAAACGCCACTTGACGTGATAATAAACTGCTGTCAGAGATGCGCTACGCGAATAAGTTGACGAAACTAACAACACTTGCTTCTTTGAAAGGAAGACGGTGGGCGTAGCTTGCTTAGACATCTTGCAACAGTAGCTTTTGCAAGATGTTAGGGTGCATGTTAACGGGTAAGGGAAAATTTCATACCTTTAACATGCACCCCACAATCCACTGACTTCAGGCGTGAGATGAGCTTAAACCCTTTATTCCCCGATCGCTTCTCCCCATTCCTTAATGACTGAAAATAGTGATGAGTAATCATCATCAGCAAATGACATTTTTACGGCTGTTTGCAAGATTTGCCGCACTCCTTTAATACTGCTGAGATCCAAACTTTGAGATTTTGCTTCCGAGATAAATAATTCCGTATCTTTAAGTAAATATTTTGTAGGGAAATTGGGATCGGCATAATTGCCATCTAACATCAGTTGTAGCTTTTTGTCAAAGATAGGTGCGTAGAAAGGACTGTCGCGCAAGATTTGCATAAACACATCCACATCTACACCTTGACGCTGGACAAAAGCTAGACTCAGAGCAAAGCTAGTTGTTAGAGAAGCTATTAGTTGATTTAGTGCCAATTTAAGCGCCGCCGCAGATCCCACTGGCCCGATAAGTAAAGGTTCTGTCCCAAAATTTTGGAGTAACTTCAAGTGATGTTCGTATTGTTCTGGCTCGGCCCCTACCATAACACTCAATTTGCCAGCTTTTGCTTCTGGGATACCCCCTAATACGGGCGCTTCTAAATACTCACCACCACCCCCAACAACTGCATCTCTAATTTCCTGGCTTTCTGTCGGTGTAATTGTTCCCATTTGGATGATTGTGCGCCCTTTCAAAGTTTGCCAAGCAGTATCTGAAAGCAACACATTATAAATGGCTGGGGCATTAGTCAGCATGAGAATTACACACTCAGCAGCACGAATGGCATGGCGGGGATGTGTAGCAATTTCAGCCCCAGCTGCTTGTAGTGGTGCTAATTTTTCTGGGGTACGATTGTAGACAACTAGCTGTATATCTGCGGCTAATAACCTTTGAGCCATTGGTAGTCCCATCAGTCCAATTCCCAGAAATGCCACCTTCATTTTTTACGTTCCTTTAGTACAGCGTCACCGTAAGCGTTGCGTAAAGCTTTTTACATAGCTTCTCTACGAAAGGTTACGCCAACGCTTAGAGCGAGTCATTGAGCGTTATAACCTATCGCAAACAGCGCATTGTTTGATTCAAATTTAGTTGGGAAGTAGTTATTTGAAATTTAAAATACAGTCCTAAATCCCAGTTTTCTTACTTCCTAACTCTGGCAATCAACCACCGGCAGCAAAAGTTAACATAATTATCACTGAAAGTAATATACCAGGGGTAAGTAGTGTTACTAGCATTAACAGGTCATGAGTGGACATAATTATTACTTTGGTAGTGTGTTTAACTTTACTGTAATCACTGTTATGCTAGTCCAAATAAGACTGATACTGCATTCTTAAATAGAGTTTTAACTTTTCAACTTTACGCTTACTCTGGCAGGATCAATCCTTTTAATGCTTGAGAGATTTCTGTCTTGTCCAGACCTTTGCTCTGAATTAAGATTCCAAAGCCGCCGAGTCCTGTGGGATCTAGAAGTTGGTGTAGTGCATCCCGATGCTGTAGTAACTGCGAGAGAGGTTGCTTTTGCTGGGAAAGGGCTGCAATACGATCGCCTAATCCCAATGCCATCAAAAATAATCCCTGCTGGATAAAACCAACATTCTTTAAGTTACACTTCTGGCCCCAGCGTTCCAAAGCTGTAAAGTCAACATGGGCAGTTATATCTTGTCGCCCAATATTAATATAAGGATTGTCATGGAAGCGGTGGTGATAATAGCACTGTAACGTTCCTTGCGATCGCCTGGGATTGTAGTAACGGCTGGCGGGGTAGCCATAATCAATTGTTAACACATAGCCGCGCTGCAAGCAGTCTGCTACTATACTCAACCAGTCTAGAGCAGCTAAATTAATTTCACTACGGTAGCCATCGGGATATGCACTTTGGTTAAAGTTCATTTCCACTAAGTCTAAATATTCAGCTAGTTGGGGCGTTGAAGGTTCCCCTGTGACTTCCACAAATGATGAGCAGGTTTCTTTCTCATTACTATCTGTGGTTACATAAATTTCTCGGAGTTCTGCCGTTTCTAGGATGAATTGATGCACGGGGAACGCATCTACTAACTCGTTAGAGAAAAAGCAACCAGCGATCGCATTTGGTGGTATCTCTTCTAAATTACACCAACGCACAGGGAAATCTTGCAAGCGTTGCTGCTGTTTTTGTCTTAAACTTGGAGATTTTTCAACAATGATGTACTCTAGCGCCGTAAAAAAATCTGGGTAGTGCTGTTGATGATATTTAAGGATATGCAAAGCTAGCAATCCTTCACCTGCTCCCATTTCTACCAAAGAAAAGGGTACAGGTTTTCCTAAAATCTCCCACATCTGAAAAAATTGTTCTGCCAATAACTCACCAAAGTCAGCACAGAGGTTAGGAGAGGTGAAAAAATCACCACCTTTAAAGCCAATTTTGATTGCATCGCTAGAATAGTAGCCGTATTCAGGGTGGTACAGCGCTAGATCCATGAATTGGGCGAAAGTAATTCGTTGCTGAGGACTGGTGGTAATATGATTTGCGATCGCTGCACACAGCAAAGCATTGGAATCCATAAAATTTCAGATTTTAGATTGGGGACTACAAAAAACACAAAAAACAAATGCTTACCAACGACGACAGGCTACGCCAACGTCAGAAACACCGGGCGATTGGAAATCGTGGCTATACACACTAAACCAGCCTGCGCGGGTTTTATAGAGTCCGCGCAGGTGATCACTGAGCCGGTCGTTGTGCGGACGAAAGATTTGTATAGCCCCAGACTTAACTTCTCTTCGCGTAGCGTGCGCCTTAGCGTAGGGCAATCTGCCAAAACGGAATGCTCTCTCGTAATTTACCTTTGTGGGTTTCGTCTTGCTAAAAGGCGATCGCGCACTCCAATACGGGTTAAAACGCTTTTCAACTTCCTGCTGAACTTTCGTGGCAAGTCTTTGAAGCTCTAGAAGGTAGGTATCAACCTCACAACAATTTAAAAACTTACCCAAACTGTTGTTCTAGCAACGTTGCAGCTAGTCGTTCACAAGGAACGCCAATTGCCTCAGCCTGTTGCTGAATCGCGGCGAAAATGCGATCGTTCAGTTCCAGTGTTAAAAGGAGAGTCATAGCAGCATGGAACACCGCTAGAGGCTATGCTAATTATAGCTTTGCTTGTTTGAAGACCGAATTAGTAAAACTCTTAGGCTACTGGTAATTACAATTACGAATTATGAATTAAGGGTAGCGTCTTGCAGAGAAGCAGTACTAGCCACTCACCAAGGACACCAGCACACCATTGGGATCGCGGACACGAGCAATAGTTTTTCCCCCAGGCTGAGATTTAGGAGCATCTAGTGTTTTTGCACCAGCCCCGATCGCTCTCATGTAAGCGCTGCCAACATCAGGGGTGATAAATGATATCTGAATTAATGGCGGTGGTTGTGTGGGATCGTTGGCATGAAAGCCACTAGGAAATAATTTCTGTGCTTCGCTACTAGAAGAGAAAGCTAGTGTGGTATTTCCGGTTTCGATTTCTGCCCAGATAGATTGCCCTTTATCCTGGAGAGTACGACGAACTAGACCAAAGGCTTTTTCGTAAAACTCAACTGTTTTAACTACATCGTCTACCCAGATGACCGTGTAACCAAATTTCATAATTCTTTCTCCCTATTTAGAAAAATTAGTGCCGGTAAGAGCCAGGGCGAATAAAATTCGCGGCTATACAAGCAAAGTCCGTCTCCGCAGACTAAGAAAAAATTGAGGGTTTGAAACCCACACAGGTGGGGTAAAGCCTTGTGTAGACGCGGTTTCTAACCGCCCTTTTAACTACGAATTACGAATTACGAATTATTTTAACTCTCCAGAATATTTCGATCTGTTGCTAGGGTTTGTGCCCCTGTTTGCATCATTTCTATATCTGATGGCAACCAATCATGAGGCCCTTGACAGTGGTGTGCTACTAGTAATCCCCATAATCCTCTAGGGATGACAATTGGTGCAACCAAGTTGGCGCGAACCTGCATACTGCGGAGAAAGTCTCGGTGACAAACCTCGATTGGCTCTAATTCAATATCAGCGATCACCTTTACCCTTCCTGCTAAGTATAAAGCAGCATACTCGTTGTTAAAACAATCATCTGGGCCAGTGGAACCTAGTATTGAGAATTCTTTAGAACTTAAAGATTCAAAAGTCACCTGTCCTTCCCACTGCCCGTAAAAATAATACAACACCACACGATCAACCTGAAGCGATTCTCTGAGTTGATTGGTTGTTTGCCGAACTAACTCATTTTGCTCTATTGATATGACAAGGCGATCGAGCAATTTTTGCAAACCCTGCTCGCGGCGATCGCGGTTTTGGTTAAATTTGGAGTGAGGATGAATTTGCACGGTTCTAAAATTACCAGTAAGTAAATGCTGCTGGATTTTTACAGTAATTTATTAGACTTTATGTAGATACATTGTTCTATTTATAGCAGCAATTCCATTTTAACGAAACATAATACTATTCAAGTTCTGCGGTGAATTTAAAATAAATTATTAAGATTTTTTTATTGACTCTAGCTAAAGATCAAAAATATAAATTTAAAGTTAAGAATTTTAAAATTTTTTAGAAGTCAATACTAGGGCAAGCATTTATAGCAACAAGATGATTTAGGAGTTTTATTATCAATATCTGTACTGTGTCTATCGTGCAGGATATTTCGTACCTCCATTAAAATATTTCCTAGCATGTTTTTGCCACTGCCATCGGCTCCGCAACCCCAGTAAAAATCGATAGGCGAATTTTCAACAATTTCTGCATTTTCTGTGGAAAGTAAAATATCTCTAATATCTCTATGAGTTTGAAATTTACATAGTACAGCTTGCCGCATAATATCGTCTTTAACTTGTTCCCAATCTTGACGTAGAGGACGGGTTCTCTCACGCCCCATTCTTGCCGCATCTTTAGGTGTTTTAACCAGGCGGATTTGTTCTACATGAAATGTACCCACAAACTTTTGCGCTTGAAAGTAGTGTTCGCTAGTTGACCAATATAATCCATCTAATTCAAAGCCATGGGATGAAAAGTTAGAGAAACAACCATATTCTTCACGAGTGCTATAAAAGTAGATTGTCATAGATTTAATAAAACTTGAATTTACTAAAATTGTGAGTTTTTTACAAAACAGATGATTTATTTTCTGTTGATTCAATAAACGCCTCAAACTGACCATTAGGAGTCCATTGAATAGCCCCATCTCTTCCTGTAAAGAATAGTTTAGTTTGGCTTTGATTCAGTTCAAATAAAATTTTTGGATCAAAGTTTGCAGAAGAAGCGATCGCTACTTGTGGTTGCAGAGCAATAACTAAATCTTTCAATGACTCAGGGGCACACCAAAGCACTTGCGGGCGAGACAAACTTCCATTTTTAACTAGTTTTTGCACCTCTTTAGACTTAACATTACCTACTAATAACCAATTTTGACCTAAAATTTGCAATTGTAAAATAGGTAATTGGTCGTTGATTAATTGTGCTACTATCGAACCAGCTTTCACAGATTGACCAACTGCCAATGATTGATAAATTCCTTGATGTTTTTGTAGTTCCTGTTGAATTGCCTGAGTTGTAATAGAATTATCTGTCTGGGGTGAATATTCATAAAAATTATTGATTGGTAAACGTTGCATTAATTCAAACCAAGCATTACTTTGATCACCTTGAAAATCAGTTGCGATCGCCCAATTTATTTGATTTACACCTTGCTGTTGTAAAAACGGTAGAATCGTAAAACGTCCTGTACCTTCATCACCACTGTTAATGACAGTTACAGTACCTCGATCTTGAACGACTACAATTGGTTCTGTCCCCGATTCTAAGACTGTTATCCTAAACAATGTATTTTTAGAATGCCAAAGTGGGATGAATACTAAACCAATCGCAATCATATTAGCAAACCACCACCGTCTTTGCCACCAACGCACTAACCAGACCAATATAATTAGTATATAAATCGCCAAAAGCTGCCAAGTAGATATGCTGCCTACAGCAACAGAATTTCCAGGTAACTTGCTAAAAAATTCCACTAGTTTAATTAGCCAATCAGTAGGATAATGTAACACCCCGGCTAGGAAGCTTCCTGCTTCAGTCCAAACTAAACCTACTAACGCACTGATAATTCCACCTATACTAATGATTGAAATTAATGGAGTACTAACCACATTCAGCAACAGACTATAAGATGGTACAACCCCAAAGACAAAAAGTTGCACAGGTAAAGTCCAAATAGTTGCAGCTAGAGGAACAGCAATCAAAGCAGCGATCGCAGGCGGTAGCCATGCTAAGCGATTGACTAATGCGGGTACTGTTACAACCAATCCTAATGTTGCTAAAAAACTCAATTGAAAACCTAAATCCCAAATCCATAAAGGATTAAACACTAATAGCAGAGTTGCTGCTAATAGTAACGAGCCAAACTGTTTTACCTTTCTTTTTAATAGCAGACCAACTAATGCCGCAAAACCCATAATTACGGCTCTGAGAACCGCAGGTTGAAACCCTGTTAAACTCAGAAAAATGATTAAACCCAAAAACCCAAGGGTAAATTGTGTTCCTTTTCTTGCCCGTCTCGTTAACTGTAAGATCACACTCAGAATCAAAGAAGTTTGGAACCCAGAAGCTGCTAAAGCATGAGCTAATCCGGCTTGTACAAATAAGTCTCGGATATCGTAGGGTAAATCAACAGCTTTACTACCTAAAACCATTGCGCTTACAAGAGGCCCTTCAGGAACACCCAACCAACGAACTTGCGATCGCACAATTCGTTCCCGAATTTGCCACCATCCCCATTTCCGTTCCCGATCCAAAACATTTATTTGTCGTCCAATCAAACCAGCAAACGTTCCTTCCTGCTTGAGAAACTTCTGAAAATCGAAACCACCAGGGTTGGAAGCCGCCTTTGGTTTGTACAAAATCCCAGTCACGGCAATTTGTTGACTAGGGTATAACCCAGTAGCCTGAAGTATAGGGACTGTCACATACAATTTCCCTGTAACCCCTTGTGGGACACCTGCTGAACCTTTATCATTTTTGACTTCATCTAACTGAGTCGTTTCCAGCCAAAATTGTCCACGCTGACTGCGAGTTAAGCGAGGATTACTCACCACTTCGCCGCGTACAATCACAAGTTGTTCTTGATTGCTGCTATTTCCAGGCGGGACAAACTGACTAATATCTTTAGCTCCTGGTTGTGGCATTCGCCATTGAAAGTATAGAGTTGCCAATAATCCCACCAAGCCAGCAGCTAGCCATATTCGAGGATGGGCAGTACTGTGCCAAATATTAGGCACTGCCTTATTTTTGCTTCCAGCATTTTCCGGTTTCTGAGCAAATTGCTGTAGTGTGGTGCGTCTTCTAAAAACAATTGCTCCCACAATCCCCACAACCAAAATCCCCACACCACCCCAAGGAACTGCTGTAAGCAGCAACCCAAAAATATAGCCAAGACAAATAATTACACCACTAGTTTGAATCATAAGATTTTTGTAAAAGCACCTGGCAACCCGAATTTGCAGATGGTTTAAATATAGATAGGGCAGCAATAAAGAAAAATCGGCGTTGCTGAATTTGGTTATGAAATTCAAAAATAAAATATTCCAAACTCTTATTATCTGTGCTTGGAGCACCTCTGCGTGAGCTTTTTATCTCTCTAATTAGCAACAGCGAAAAGTTTTTATGCTTGTGGTGAGTATAATCCATCAAGTTTATATAAACAAAGCCCGCACAGGCGGGCCTTATCCTTCTTGTAGCTTTAATGTTCTAGATACAATATTTAACCGTATTTCTATCCTTTAGCAAAAACCAGATCAAAAAAATATACCTAGCTTAAACCTCAGCGCCACAAGGATAAACAGAACACAAAATCGTAGTGAATTAAATTTGGTACGATTCTGTGTGCCTTTGCCTTTACTTTGCGTTCCTCTGCCTTCAAAAACGCTCTTATTTTACACAAAACTGTACTTAGTTCGTGTAGCCGCACCCTTTAGGATATAGGGCTTCCTGTTGAACTTACAGTATCTTTGAGCAACGGAAAACCCAACTTCTCCCTTTGCTCAACATATAAATGAGCTACTTTCCTAGCCAAATGCCGAATTCTGGCAATATAGCGAGTTCTCTCCGTGACCGAAATCACACCTCTAGCATCCAGCAGATTGAATGTGTGCGAACACTTCATTACATAATCTAAGCTAGGCAATACCAACCCTCGCTCCGTCAATTGAGTAGCTTCCTGCTCATACAAATTAAATAATGTCAGTAGCAACTCAGGATTTGACGCTTCAAAGTTGTATATGCACTGCTCAATCTCACTTTGCAGGAAAACATCGCCATAAGTAATGTTGTCTGTCCACTGGATCTTAGTAAATGCTTCTACTTGCTGAAGATACATTGTCAACCGCTCTAACCCGTATGTAATCTCAATCGACACCGGACGGCAATCAATTCCTCCACACTGTTGAAAGTAGGTAAATTGAGTAACTTCCATCCCATCTAACCATACTTCCCACCCAGTACCCCAAGCTCCCACTGTTGCATCTTCCCAGTTATCTTCTACAAACCGAATATCGTGGTCTTCAGGACGGATACCTAAAGCCCTTAACGAGTCAAGATAAATTTCCTGGATATTATCTGGTGACGGCTTGATTAAAACTTGGTACTGATAATAATGTTGGAAGCGGTTAGGGTTTTCACCGTAGCGTCCATCAGTAGGTCGACGACAGGGTTCAACATAAGCAACAGCCCAAGGTTCCGGTCCCAATGCTCTTAAAAAAGTCTGGGGATTCTTAGTACCAGCCCCCTTTTCAATATCGTAGGGCTGGGCAATAAGACAACCGCGATCGCCCCAGAAATGATGCAGTAAACTTATTATCGACTGAAAATTCACGCTTGTTCCATCCTTAGTCAACACAGTCCGTAAACCATTGTTGCTTACAACCCAACACTGTAGTTAGTTTCAGGAGACAGAAAAGCGATCCAAAGTTATTTTTGGAAAAATAGTTGACACAAAGAGTTAGGTTCGCTATATTGAATAAGTGCTTGAAGCGGAGCGCGAAAGAGCGACGCTTGAAGGACACCGAACCTTGAAAATATTATAGTTTGAAAGCGATTATACAGCAAGTGTATTG